>NZ_JAMYQF010000064.1:0-34108 GCF_040320745.1 Mesorhizobium sp. M0621
AGATTCTCGGCGGCAATGCCGGAGAGTGCGACGCCTCGAACCTCGTAGCCCGCCGCTGCCCAGGCCTGGCGCGCGACACCCAGCATGGCGCTCTTGCCCGTTCCGGCAAAGCCGACAACGACACCAAGACCGTGACCATCGGTGATGTGCGCAAGCGCATCGGTCTGCTCACCCGAAAGAATAAGCCCGCGTTGCGCAGCCCGCGCCAGCGCTGCCTCGCGATGTGCGTCACTCACCGCGTGTCGCTCGTCCAAATCGATGCGCTCTGCCGCGCGGTGAAGGCGCAGCTCGGTCTCGATCATCTGCCTTGTGGTGAAACGGTCTTCGCCGCGCCTGTCCTTGCCGAGTTCGACCAGATCGGGCGCATTGCTGATGGCTGCCACCACCTCGTAGAACTGCTCGACTCCATCGCTGTGGCGATGCGAGAACTTCGCAATGTCTTTTCGGGTGAAGGTCGATTGCTGATGCGTCATGGCGTCGAGCGCCACGGATGGATCGGCAATGATGCGCGCACCATTGTTGCGCGCGATCTCGCGATGCAGTTCGGCGCGATCTGCTTCAATGTCGCCAGAGTCCAGGCCACTGCCCTCGATGCGCTGGGCTGGCGCACCAATCTGCGTCTGCGGCTCCAGCGCAATGCCTTGCGCTTCCAGACTGCGATGATCGATACGCGCGTCGATGTCGAGTTCGGCCAGGCGTTCATTGGCCAGTTCCGCCCACCGCTCGCGCCAGCGCTCGACCAACTGGGTAGCATTCCAGTCTCGAACCTTCGCGCCAAAACCATTCTCGTCGACGGAGCGCATGGTGAGCATGACATGAGCATGCGGCTTGGGACTGCCATCCTCTGCCCTGTCCCAATGCACATTGAGATCGGCGACCATGCCGTGGCTGACAAACTCGGCCTGAACAAAGTCGCGCGCCAGCTCGATGCCTTGCGCCTGGCTGAGTTCGCGCGGCAGGGCAAACTCGACCTCGCGGGCAAGCTGGGCATCCTTGCGCACCTCGAACGCCTCGACATCGTTCCACAGCCGTTCGCGGTCGCGCCAGGCCTCCGGCGCATCCACAGGCAATATCACCTCGGAATGGACGACACCGCGTTTGGCTGAAAAGTCGTGGCTGCGTTCGATGCGCTCATCGCGCAACCGCGAAGCCGAGCGATAGGCGGCGGATGCCACAGCACTGCTCCCAGCCTTGCGGCCAATGACCTTGACGTGAAGATGATAGATCGCCATCGCGACCAGATCATTTGCACGTCAAAGCCCACGTCGGCACGACGTATAAGCGCGCCCTCCCTCGAAAAAATCTCGGGATGGACCAGCCCGTCCCGGGCTGTCTCGGCAACCCTGAAGCCTTCCGGCAAGCTCTCGCCTATCATCGCCACATCGACGACCGATGGAGACAGCCATGCGCAAACCACGAGACTTTGACGCCGAACTGAAGGCGCTGGAAGAAAAAGCGCGAGAACTCAAAACGCGAAAGGTGCAGCAACTTGGCGAGCTGGTGATCGCTACCGGCGCCGATCAGCTCAGCACCGACGAACTGGCCGGCGCACTGGTCGCAATCACTGAGACGAAAGACACCTCAAAGCGTGAGGCATGGGCCAAGCGTGGAGTGATGTTTTTCGAGAGCGGCTCCCGGCGAACTGCTCCGGCATCTCAGCGCAACCTTCGCGGCGCTCAAGCGCAACCGGGCAGCGCACAATCGCCGGCAAGCGGCACTGGCTCGCAATGACATGAGGACGTGGCAGATCGAGCGACGCCAGCGCACCCGACATCTGATTGAACTCGGCGGGCTCGTCGTCAAGGCAGGCATCGTTGATCTGACCAATGACGACCGCGCAATCATATACGGCGCGCTGCTTTGGATCGCCGCCAAACTGCAGAGCGATGAAGGCGAGCATGCGCGCAACCTCTGGAATGCGAAGGGGAAGCTGGCGTTTGCATCAGAATGGCATGAAGACAAAATGGGCTAGCGAACATAGCGGTAGTCGGCAAGCGGCGGACGATCCAAGCCGCCCATTAAGTCACACTTGGCCAACAACCACTTCAGTCTGAATGGGTATTATACACGGTCGAGCGGAGCTGATGGGATGTGATCGCCACTATTGCTGCGGTTGGCAGCTTTGCGAGCCGGCGGCCCTGCTCTGCACAGGCGGTAATGGCGGGGAAGCGAGGGGAAGTTCCTCGCTTCCCAACGGATCGAAAAGGGTATCCACAGTCGATCAGAATGATCAAAGCGAAGCTTACTCTTATAATGTTGTGCAAAAGACGTGGATTTTACAACGAGATGTACTATTTGCCTCGTTTGCGGGACGGGGGAATCAAACATCGCTCCAATTCGTCCGATACAACTAGAGGAAATTATATGACCACTGCTCTCGAACAAGACGGTCAACTGGATACCGTGTCGATAGCGGCCGACATCGTCGCCGCCTATGTGTCGAACAATCCACTGCCGATCGGCGAGTTGCCGAAGTTGATCGGAGATGTCCATGCCGCTCTGAAAGGCATCGGCACGCCGGCGACGGAACCTGTGGTCAAGCAGGAGCCGGCAGTATCGATCAGGAAGTCGGTGACGCCGGATTTCATCATCTGTCTGGAAGACGGAAAGAAGTTCAAATCGCTCAAGCGGCATCTTCAGCATCTCACCCCTGACCAATACCGGCAGAAGTGGAACCTGCCTGCCGATTACCCGATGGTGGCACCGAACTACGCGGCCACCCGCTCGGCTCTGGCGAAGGCATCAGGGCTCGGGCGCAAGGCGGCTGCGCCTCCTGCCGCGGCGGAAAAACCAAAGCGGGATGCGCGCTCGGCAGCAGCGAGAACAGCTGCGGCAGCCATCAAGTCACCAGTGAAGAAGGCGCGCAAGGCACCGGCCAAGGCCTAGCGCGCAGCACCTGACAGACGAGCCAGGCAGTGCGGGACCTGACCATGGCAAAGCCCCGCCTTGCGGCGGGGCTTCGTATTAAGTCAGATCACTCTGCGGTGCGGCGGGACCAGATGAGCGAGAATTCGCCCTCGGTGTCGGTCTCCACCAGGCTCGCATAGATCGGAGTGGGGAAGCTGGGATCGTCGAGCTTGACGGAGTGGTAGTCACGTCCCTCGCGCGGGGATTCCCCTAAACGCAACACTCGGCGATGTGCCTTTACCCAAGGGCGGTTGCCACCGTTTCTTCAATGATGAAATTCTGTTCTGGCGGCGGTGCTAGTTTTGCAAATTGCCCGCACAGAAAGATTCATTCTCGGCAGCCGCCAGATAGCCTGCGGCTTCTAGTGAATTACCGTGCCGACCGAAATGCCTGTCCGACTCACTGCGGAAATGATCGGCCATACCCTGCGGGCCGAGGAGCGCAGCCTTTTCGGCGAGGTCGCTTTCGATCTCGATGAGGACCCTTGAGACCCGCTCCCGAAAACGCCGGTTTAGCTCGTCCCAAAATGATAGGCAAGGCGTCCCGCGAGGTTGCCGTAGATCTCGGCATCTATCGCCACCCGGTAGCGCAGCACGGGGCCGCCAGCCTCATAGCCAAGTTCGGCGAAGAGCCAGCGGATTGTCGGCAGCGCATCAAAATACGGGTGCAGCAGATAGCGGTCCGCAGCCTACGGCTGTTCGGCTAGTTTAATGTGATTGCAGTCATGGCAGATTGGGACGAGGTTGGCCGGGCAGATGTTCAGTTCCCGGTAGTCCGATTGCTTCCGCGCTCCTATTTGCTGCAGGCTGGCTCGCCCGGATGCCCGCACGACGGCTTCTTGCCTGGCGGCGGCTGCGGCCTCGGCTGGTGCGGCAGACGTCGCTCTTGCATCTGGGGCCTGGGCTGGACATGGAATTCCGGGTTCGGCTGCGCATGAAACTCCGGCTTCTGCGGCAGACCTCGCTCTTGCATTCGGGGCTTTGGCGGCGCGTGAAACTCAGGCTTCTGCGGCTTGGAGAAAACCTGCACGTCCGGCTTTGCCTGGAGCTTGAGCTGGCTCTGCGGATTCTCGTTCTGCTTGTTGACCTTGAAGTTCCGCTGGACGTTGACTTCCGCGCCGGCGGAACCTCCACCGCCGTTCTGCGGCTTGCGAAACTTCCTGTTCCCGTCGCCCGGCGCCTGATCGCTCGGTCCGACAACGGCCTGGCCTGCGGACAGGTCCTTGCGCGTCAGCTTCTTCGGCTTGCCGCCACCCTGGTCGGAGAGGACAGCTGGGTTGTTCTCCTTGATTCTTTCCTGCGCGTTCTGGCCCAGCCGGGCCGGCGCACCGTTGACGGTCGGCAGCTTGCGAAACTTCTTGTTCCCGTTGCCCGAAGCCTGATCGCTCGGTCCAACAACGGCCTGGCCGACGGATAGATCCTTGCGCGTCAGCTTCTTCGGCTTGCCGCCACCCTGGTCGGAGAGGACAGCTGGGTTGTTCTTCTTGAACTTTTCCTGCGCGCTCAGGCTTTGCCCGGCCGGTGCACCGTTGACGGTCGGCAGCTTGCGGAACTTGCCGTTCTTGCCCAGCCCATTGCCAGCTCCGTTCTGCTGGCCATTGCCCTGTCCGGTGACGGCAGCGCCGGCATTTCCCGTAGACTGCTGGCTGCCACCCAAGGTCCCTCGCTCGCCAAGCAGCTTCTTGGACCTGTTGTTGGGCAAATTCTGCCCGTTGAGCACCGGCGGTTTGCCGTTGACGAGGGCGGCAGCCAGACTGGCCAGCCACTCTGTGCGCAGGCGGATAGAGGTGAGTGTCGATCGCAAATTGCAGAAACGTTGCCAGCGGATAATTGCGCAGTCCGCGCGTCACGCGTACGGATCCATAAGCGCCAGCGCGCTTACATCCAGAAGCACACCAAACCCGACGATCTGCTCCAGCGCAACGTTGCGAGACAACGTGCGCAAGCTTTTGGCCGGTTCGGACTTTATGCGGCTGACCAGGGCATATCGATTGTAGACCGCCAAACCGACCATCGCGACGAATAGGCTGATCTTGAACAGGAGAACTCGACCGTAGCTGTTGCGCGGATCGGGGAACGAGCCAAGCACGAGCCAAGTGTTCATGGCGCCCGTCAAAAAAATGAGCGCAACCGCCACCATACCAAAGCGGGAGAAGCGCCACAGAACAGTTTCCACGCCTGTGACTTCGGATGGATGCCGCCGTGCTGCCGCGATAAGCAGGCCGAGGGGCAGGAGGCCACCTATCCACGCCCCGGCACTTGCAACATGGAGAGCTTGAGTCAGTGAGCCTAGAAGACCCAACGCCGCCGCGTGGCCCTGCCAACCCTCGCACGTCAGTAGCAAGAAAGCCGGCCCGACGATCAATTCGGGCCGCCCCGAGAAACTGATCACCAGGAGCAGGACAACGAGCGAAAGGCGAACAAACCAAACAGTTCCGAAGTCGCTTTCCATGAGGACGCCGCGCAAGGTGTCAACCATACCCTCGCGTCCGGAGAGCCCGGCCGTAAAACACAGCAGCCAAATTGCCGCGAAGATTGCGGCCGCAAGTGCGAGGGCAGGATTGAGGTTACGGGGTAGAGGCGCAAGCGCGGGAGCCGCGGTTCTGTCTAGCGCATACAAAGGGAAGAGTGCCGACCCGAATAGAATCATCACTGAGAGGAAGTAGACCCACCGGGCGAAGGCCAGAGTGCCGTCAACGCCCATTCTACGGTCTGACTTCAAATTTGAAATTGCCCTTCACCTTATGCCCGTCTGCTGACAGCACGTGCCAATCAACTTGATAGACACCCGGCGCAAGGGACCTTGATACAGGTCCCACCATGTCCTTATCGTGCACCACGATCTCCGTGGTGATCTTCGCACCATCCGGCCCCGAAAGATCGATGCCCGAAAATCGAGCCTCAATGGATTCGCTAAAGCGTAGTCGAATCTCGGTGGGCGGAGCGGCAATGGTGCTATTGATCTCTGGAGTAGCCTCGACCAATCGAGCATGCGCAAGCGCCTGGCCGGATAATGGCACGCTGCACAGCGCAACTGTGGCGATCATTCCGATAGTCCGGTTCAACGCGAACTCCTCCCGCGACGACGGTCATCGAAGACTATGCATTTTCTGATGAATATACGAGTATGTTGGTATTGCAGGGCCGCTACTGTTCGAGCTGTCACGAGACTTTCCATTTGCCGGAAAAGTGATGGGAGATCAGGTCAACACGCTACCGACCGCCGAGACTCTCCGTTGAAGGTCACGGACGCCGCAAGCGTTTGTAATTATCAGGACAAGCGCGGGCGAAACAAGCGTTTGCGCCCGCGTGACTCCATTTCAGCTACTTAACCGGGATCATGAGATGTGCGTATGGCGTGCCCGGCCACATAACATAGGGCTTGGATGTGTCAGGCTTGGGGTCCGTTGGATAGCCCGCCATCATATCCATGGCGTTGACGATCATCACATGCGGGCCGGTCTCTATCCAATTGTTGCCTTCCTCGGGCTTCGTCGCATAGGGATCGGTGTTGCTGCCATCGGTACCGCCGGACAGCATGTACATGAAACCGACCTTGCCCTTGGGCGGTTCCTTCTTTTCCATCCATGCCATCGCCCATTCCATCGCGTTGGCATCACCGCACATTGGGTCCGGGCCGGGCGTGGACGGGCTGTCTGGCATGCACCAGAAGCCGTTCTTGCCCTCGCGCAGGGTGCGCATGGCGCCCTTGTCATCCGCGGCGTAGATGGAAGCGCCGCTTGCCACGGCCGGGGGTGCAGCGGATTCGGCGCTCTTGATCATCGCAGCGTCGTCGGCGGCTGCGCCTTGCATCGTAACCAAACTGCCTGCCGCCAAAAGGGCAGCGACCGTCAGAAGCCGTTTCATGGCCGTTCTCCGGTTTGAGTTGATCTTGTGCATGATGTCGGACGCACGGCTTTCCAGAGCCGTTTGTCGGTGATCAAACACTAGCAGATTACATGCCTCCGGACAATTTATGTTTTAGCGCTGTCTAATGTCGTTGCGGGGCTTGCTACCGTTGGTCGCTATGGGGCCTTCAAATCGGTCACGAAACTCCTGAGGGTTCACTAACCAAAATGGTGCTGTTCAGCGAGTGGCCAAATTTGCGCGGTTTCCCAGCAACCTTGCTTGCGTCGTCAAATCGCCACCTGACCAACCCTAGATCAGCCCGCGCATCGCCAATTCAGCCTTCAGATAGGCATAATAGATCGGCGCGGCGACAAGACCCGGCATACCGAACCAGGCCTCCATGAAAACCATCGCCAGAAGAAGCTCCCATGCACGCGCATTGATCCGCGAACCGATAATCTTGGCGTTTACGAAGTATTCGAGCTTGTGAATGACGACGAGAAAGGCAAGCGAGCCAAGCGCTGCAAGGAAGGAGATGCTGAGGCTGACAACCACGATCACCGTGTTGGAGATCAGATTGCCGATGACCGGCAGAAGGCCGGCGACGAAAGTCAGCGCTATCATCGTCCTGATGAATGGCAGATCGATGCCGAAGGACGGCAGAACAGCGACGAGATAGATCGCCGTTAGAAACGTATTCAACGCCGAAATCCGGATTTGTGAGAACACGATGTCACGAAAGGCTTTGCTCAGTAAGTTGACACGATCCGCCAGCGCGTCCGCCAATGGGCCGGGCTCGCCCGAGGGCGCCGCCGAGCTTACCGCGATCAAGCCGCCGATCACCATGCCGACGATAATGTGGACCACCAGGACGCCGACATCCCGACCGACGAGTTGAAGCTGGCCGGCATGTTCGCGGAGCCATCGGGCAGCGAAGACTTCCAGTTCTTCGATGTTCGACGGAAAATAGTCCATTGCCCAGGTTGGGAGATGGACGCGCGCGGTATCGATAATCTCGGCCATCTTCTTGAGGAGCGTCACGACGTTCTCCGAACCGCCAGTCAATTGCGACACGCCGCTAAAGATAGCAGCGGCTATCAGGAGCATGAAAATCAATGCCACCAAGGTCAGCGCAAGGCTTTTCGTCAGGCTGTTGGAGACGCCGATTCGATGGAGCATCGGTGCGGCGAAATGAACGAGGTTGAACACGAGAAGGCCCGAAAGCAGTGCCGGAAGTAGGCCGAGCTCGAGAACGGCGACAAGCGCAACAAGCGCGAGCAGGCACGACGCGAGATAGAACCCTGGGAAAGTCAGCATTTTCACCTGCAGAGGCAGCCAAGTCCTCTTCGGTTTCAATTAATTTGATACCCGGTGATGCGCAAGCGAACACGCATCCAATACATGTGTGACGCTAACCGCCTCGCAGATCCCCTGCTTTCGCGCCATGTCGCCCGCCTTTGGCCCGCCTCATGCTCACGCAGGACCGCGACGATCAGCTCTTCCGTAAACCGCATTCTCTTCATCAGTGCGCCCTTCAATCGAGTCCGGACTTTAATCTCAGATGGAGGAAATTGCCCGTGGCAGGTCAGCCGCTCGAGGATGTTTATGCCGTTGGCAAGAATGATCCTCTTCGCTGTGAAGCCGAAGTTCATTCCGCCGCGAAGACCATCAGATCCTCGAACGGGAACTCGACATAGTATTGGCCGGACGGAAGGGCGTCCCGGGAATAAGTCCGGATGGTCAGGTCATTGCTTTCAAAAATGACTTCATGCCGATCGCCAAGGAAAAGGCTCTCGACGCAGGTCATGGCGATACGTCCAGGGCCGTCCTCCACGGACCAGGTCACCCGCTCAAGCCGGACGAGTGCGGTGACTCTGGCGCCGACGGTCAGCTCCTGCTGGGCACTGCCCACAAGACGGATGCCGTTCGCGACAATTTCCGCACGGTTGCCGTTGATGGCGGTGACCACGCCGTCAAGGCGATTGCTGGCACCCATGAATTCTGCTGCAAATAGGCTCTTCGGCTTGTTGTAGATTTGTTTGGGCGTTCCGTCCTGGTCGATCTGGCCGCCGTTGAGCAACAGGATGCGGTCGGCGAGCGCCATCGCTTCCACCTGGTCATGGGTGACGCATAGCGCCGATAGGCCGAGATTGGTGATGAGGCGACGCAACCAAATCCGCGCTTCCTCGCGCAGCTTGGCGTCCAGATTGGACAGCGGCTCGTCGAGCAGGATCACGTTCGGCTCGTAGACCAGCGCGCGGGCCAACGCGACGCGCTGTTGCTGGCCGCCGGAGAGCTGGTGCGGATAGCGCTCGCCCAGTTTGCCAAGGCCGATGCTGTCCAAAGCCCTCTGGACGCGGCTCGCAAGATCCGCCCGAGACACTTTGCGCAGCTTCAGCGGATAACCCACATTCTCCGACACCGTGCGGTGCGGCCACAACGCATAGGACTGGAATACCAGCCCGAGCCCGCGCGTTTCCGGTGCCAGATTGATGTTCTGCCCTGCGTCGAAAAGTGGCCTGTCGCCGAGCAGTATCTTGCCGCGGTTGGGTGTTTCCAGACCGGCGACCGCTCGCAACAGCGTCGTCTTGCCGGACCCGGAGGCGCCGAGCAAGGCGACAATCTGGCCCGGTTCGACCGAGAAGGACACACCTTTCAGGATCTCGAGGGTGCCGTAACTGAGGCGCAGGCCATCTATGATGATGTCAGTCATTGAGGCGGACTCCAAAGCGCATCGCGACGGCAAGACCGGTTACGATGATGGCGGTGTTGATGACGGCGAGAGCGGAGACCAGATCGATCGCGCCGGTGCCCCACAGGGAAACCATGAGCGAGCCGATCACTTCGGTTCCCGGTCCGAGCAGATAGACGCCGGTCGAATACTCACGCGCGAAGATCAGGAAGATCAGCAGCCAGGCCGAGAACATCCCGCCACGGATGAGCGGCAGCGTGATGTCCCTTGCGACCCGGCCTTCGCTGGCGCCAACTGATCGTCCGGCTTCCTCGAGTTCCTTGCCGATCTGCAGGAGCGTTCCGGAAATCAGTCGCATGCCATAGGCGAACCAGACAATGGTATAGGCGAGCCACACCGAGATCATCGTGGCACGCAGGGGCGCGATCGGCTTGAAGAACAGAAAGATCCATAGCATCGCCAGGCCAGCCACAATGCCTGGCATCGCCCGCGGTATCATGGCCACGTAGTCGACGACTTTGGTCAGGGGTGCGTTTGAGCGGTGACCGGCGAGTGCCACCGCAGTATAGGCCGCGATCGAAGCCGCACCGCCGATGACCGCAACACCGACCGTGTTGACAATGGCGCTGACGACATTCGGATAGTCAGCGAGATCGCGATAGTGATCCAACGTCAGCACCTCGAAGATGTTCACCCCGACGCCCCAGCTTGTCACGAGCGAGCGAATTGCGACGCCGCCCACCGGTATGATCACCGTGGCCGCGAACCAGGCCACCACGAGCGCGAAGGCCGGCCAGCGAAGTGCGCCCAGCCGGATGGGGTTGTGCCGGCTGCCCTTGCCCTTGACAGACACATAGCGGCTGGCGTTGCGCAGCATGTATCGCTGGAGCACCACAAGTGGCAGCGCGATCATGATGATCGCCACCACCACCACGGCCATCAACTGGTAGGAAGGAACCCCGAGCTTGTTGGTGAGCTTGTAGAGATAGGTGGCGAGAACCAGCACGCCTTCCGGATCGCCAAGCACCAGTGGCAGTCCAAAAAGTTCGAACCCGAGGAAGAACACCAGAACCGCCGCATAAAGCACCACCGGCATCACCATGGGCAGCGACACGGTGGCGGCGACGCGCCAGGGGCCGGCGCCGGCGATGCGTGCCGCCTCTTCGAGGTCGGCGCCGACGTTGCGCAGCGCCGCCGATGCATAGAGATAGACATGCGGGACATGGGTGAGCCCGGCAATGATCGCGATCGATGTCACCGAATAGACATTCCAGGGCACGTAGCCAATCACCGACTTGACCGCCAGCGAGACGAAGCCGACTGGTCCCAACGTCATCACATAGCCGAAGGCCAGCACTACCGCCGACATGAACACCGGGATGAGGATGATTGGCTCCAGCCAGCGCTTGCCCGGCACGTCGGTACGCACGATGATGAACGCCAGCAGGATTCCCACCGGAACGGCGATCACTGTCATCCCCACCGCGAGCTTGAGCGAAGTCGTCAGCGCCAGCCAGAAATCCGCATCCGCAAGGATGAAGCTATAAGCCTTCAGCGACAGATGCGCAGTCTTCTGGAAGAACGGGCCGGACAGAAAACTCTGGTAGATGATCAGCGTGACCGGCGCCAACACCACCAGGATGGCGAGGAGATTGGTGCTGACACGAAAGACGCGGAAGGGCATGATCGCCTCGAACAAAGCCGGGGGCCGTCCGCTAGCAAGAGCGCAAGCGCGCCGTTCCGATGGTTCTTAACAGCAAGAAGGCGGAAGAGCCGATTGTGGCGGCACTCCCGATCAGGCGATTACTCGCCCTTCATGGCTTTCTGCCACTCGTTGAGGAACGCCAGCCGTGTCGTCTCGTCCAGGCCTTCGAGCAGCTTGTCGTCGAGCGCGATCGGATGGACGTTTTCGCCGGCAGCGGCCTTTATGGACGCCAGCGTGGTTGCCCCCTCAATGTCATCGCGAACGGCATAGAGCTTGATGTCGTCGGCGATCAGCTTCTGCGCGCGCGCCGACAGCAGATAGTCGATGAATAGCTTCGCCGCATTGGGATCCTTGGCTTCCGCCGGAATGACCGTGGCGCGGGTGGTCACCAGGACATAGTCCTTGGGGATTATCACACCAAGGTTCTCGTCCTTGGCTTGTTTGGCGAGGCCATAGGAGCCGAAGATGCCGTAGGCGATAGAATGTTCGCCAGACGTGACCTTCTCGATCATCGAGCCGGCGGAGCTGTAGAGCTTGATATGGGCCTTGCCAAAAGCCTTGTTGAGCGCCCAGGAATCGGTCCAAGTCTTGGCGTCCTGGTTGTAGAAATAGAAGCCGACACCGGACTTTTCCGGATCGTAGGACGCGATCTTGCCGTCGTAATCGGCGGTCTTGCCGGTCATCAGCTTGAGCAGATCGGCGTGGCTTGCGGGAACATCGCCTTCAGGCACGAGACGCTTGTTGTAGACGAAAGTCACCGGGTCGGCTGTGGCACCATAGATCATGCCCTTGTACGACGCCCAGGCCGGAACGTGAGCCGCCTCGACGGATTTGTACTCCTGCGCATAGCCGTCCGCGGCAAGTTTGATCTGCAGATCCGGCGCCGAAGACCATGCGACATCCGCCGTGCCTTGGCCCGAAGCGGTTTCGGCGATGACGCGATTGTAGAGTTCGGTGGAATTGAGGTCGGAATATTCTACTGCAATCCCGGGAAATGCTGCTTCGAAATCCTTGAGCAAGGGCTGGACCAGCGCCGCATCCGTCGTCGAATAGATGCTGAGGTGGCCTTCTTCGGTGGCAGCGGCCACCAGATCCTTGTAGTTGTCCGGATAACCGGCGGGGATCTCGGCAGCGGCGGCAAGCGTCGCGAAAGCGGCTGACAGCGAAAGCACGGCCGTCATCGTCGCAAGACGATTTCTCATAGGGGGTCTCCTCCAAAGTCGCCTAAATCGTACCTCCTCCAGGCACAAAAGGCGAGTATCATCCTCACCTGTCACCAACCTGTCACGGCGATGTCGAGGTTTGCTCAGCCGACTTGGGACCGATGGATCGTGATCAGATTCTCGACGACAGCCGGATCGTCCACATCGACGTATCGCCTAGATTGTTGAAATTTTGGGGCGGCATCCTGCGCATCACGGTCGCTGGCCCTGCGCATCGATCATGGACTTGCTCCAATCCTCGATGAAGCGGCGGCGCAGCGCCTCGTCCTGTACGGCAAGTAACGCAGGGCCGATTCGTATGGCGCGCGCGATACCAGACTCGCCAAGTGTTTCCGGGCCGTCCGCTCCCTCAGGCAATTGCCCGTTCTCGGCAAAGAAGAAGGCGCTCTCCCTGGCGACTTTCTGCCCCCGGGCTGACAAAAGGTAGTCGAGAAATCGTTTGGCAACGTCCATATTCGGTGCCGTCTTCGGAATGAGCGCGCCACGACTGAGTATCAGCGCATAGTCCCGCGGGACAACGACCCTCAAGTCGGAATTGCCCCTGGCCGCCGCATAGGCGTATGATCCGATCATATTGTAGCCTATATACAGGCTCCCGTTTGCAACGTCCTGAAGGGTCTCCGCGGTGCAACAACGCACTACAGTTTCTGCTCGGCTCATGCTTTCCAGAAGCCGACCGTAGACCGCCGTCGTCTGCCTCGCATCACTGAACGCCAATAGGTAGCCGATGCCCGAAAGCCGGATGTCGAACGTTCCGACCCGTCCACGATAAAAATCGATCCGCCGCCTGAGAAGGTCGGCGAGTTCGATGTGGGTGCGCGGTACGTCACTGGGTGGCACGAGGCGGGCGTTGTAGACGAAGACGGCCGGTTCGTAGGTGAAGCCGAATACTTCGTCGCGCCAGTTTGCCCAGTCGGCGACATGCGCGGTTTCCGCCGACACGTGCGGCGCCGCGCAGCCGTCATTGGCGAGCTTCACGAGTTGGTCGACCGACGGGGATAACAAGATGTCGCCCAGCACCGCGCCCGTCCGACAGGCTTCGCTGGCACTCCTTTGCAAGTCGTTGGTGACATATTCAACGTAGTCGACTGCCACGTTGGGGAAAACGGACTGAAAATCCTGGATCAGTGGTTCCATCGCCGCCAGATCGGTCGCGGCGTGGATCGACAGCCGATCCTTCTCCGGCTGCGGCGAAGGGAAAAATTCGCTGCTTCCTTCAGCAGCTCTTGCCGCCGGATCGATGCACAAGACGATCGCAGTCATCAAACCGAATGTCCGCAATGTTCTCGCTATCATCCTGCCTTCTCTCTGGCGATGGGCAACGTCAAGGTGACGGTGAACCCTTGCGTGCGCTTCCCGCCATCCTCGCTTTTTTCGCGAAAGGTTAGCGCGCCACCGTGAGCCGCCGCCACCTCCGACGCGATGGCGAAACCCAGACCTGCGCTGCCTTCGTGAGATTTGGAAGTTTCGAAGCGCTGCGTGACCCGCGCCCACTCGCCCGGCGGAATGCCCGGTCCGTCATCTTCGACCTCGACATGGGCACGCGTACCGTCGCTACGTACCCTGACCTCAAGGCGCGACACCACCCCATGGCGCAGGGCATTGTCGATGATATTGACGATCGCTTCGCGCAGGCTGACGGCGTCCGCAAGCACGACCGGTTCGTCGTCTGGCGCCTCGAAGGAGACGACGATGTCTGGATCGATAGTTATCGGAACCGCCGCCCGGAAAGCACGCCGCGCGACATCTGCCAGGTTGTGCGGTTGAAGCTGGACGGAATCGGCACGATGGATGACCATAGCATGGCTGAGCAACTGATTGGTGAGGTGCGCGAGCTCATCGGCGCGATGCTGTATGCGATCGAGATGCTGGCGGTTCGACTTGTCGAGCTTGGCTTGGCTCAACAGATCGAGCTGCGCGGTTAGCGCTGTCAGCGGCGTTCTGATCTGGTGCGCCGCGTCGGCGATGAAGCGCTGCAGGAGTTTCACGCGCTCGTCGAGCCGACCCATGAAATAATTGATGGAAGTAACGAAGGGCCGCAATTCTCTCGGGACGACGACCGTTACCGGCGTCAGGTCTTGTGGATCGCGACGGCGGAGCGTCGCTCCGAGATGCTTGACCGGTTGCAGAGAATAGCGAATAGCAATCATCGCTCCAGCCAATGCCAATATGCTCATGATCGCCAGGAGAACGGTCGCCCTGAGAGTCAGCTCACCCGCGAGCGCGCGGCGCGCTTCCGTGGTCTGCCCAACGATGACATGCGCCCAACCGGATACGGCTGGATCGGACAGTGCGCGCGCCACCACCGCAATCCGAACCGGTTCGCCGCGATAGTGCGCCGATTCCAATACCGGGATATCGTGTATTGCTGCCAGATCAACTTCTGTTTGCAGATCGGCATAACCTGTCAGCGTCGCGCCGGAAGGGTCGATCACGCGATAGAAGATGCGGTCGCGGCTGGCGAGGCCCAGGAGTTCAAAAGCCGATACCGGCAAGTTGACGATGAGCGAACCGGATTCAACCGTAAGGCTGTCTGCCATCTGGATGGCCGCACCAAGCAGAAGCCGGTCATAGGCGTCATCGGCGGCGGTACGTGCGTAGTACGACGCCGCACTCACCAGAAGAGCCGCGCCCAGGCCCAGCACCAGCGAGATGCGGACCGCCAGGCGCGTGAAAAGGGAAGGCTCAGCCGGTATCATCGGAAGCCAGCTGATATCCCATGCCCCGTACAGTGACTATCTGCGCCTTGGCGCCTTCCAGCTTCTTGCGCAGTCGCCCGACATAAAGTTCGATCGCGTTCTGATTGACCGGCTCGTCAAACCCAAAAAGCTGATCGATAAGTTCATCCTTGCTGAAGACGCGGCCTGGCCGCGACGCCAGTATTTCAAGCAGCGTCATTTCGCGTCGTTTCAATTGCACCTCGCGCCTGCCTACCCGGACCGAGCGGCTAGCGCGGTCGAGCACGACATCGCCGCACTGTACGATGTTGGTCGCATCGCCACTTTTCCGCCGCAGCAGAACACGGGCGCGCGCTTCCAATTCGCGGAAATCGAACGGTTTGACCAGATAGTCGTCAGCGCCGAGGTCAAGCGCGCCAACGCGGTCCTCTATCTCGGAACGAGCTGTCAACATCAGAATCGGGGTCGTATTCCTTGCCTGCCGGAGCCTTCGAACGATTTCGAACCCGTCAAGGCCGGGCAGCATGACGTCGAGGATGACGAGGTCGTAGCTTGTGAAATCGAGGATTTCCGCGGCAGCACGGCCGTCCGTCTCCCAATCGACTGCGTGGCCGATCGTTTCGAAGCGGCGGCTGATAGCCTCGCCAACGTCGCGCGTGTCTTCGACGAGGAGAATTCGCATGCCGGAGCATTTGCACGGAAGCAGCCGCCTATCAAGCGTCACCTCTTTGCGGAGGGGCGCTTGATAGGCGGCTGCAGATCACGCGTTGGCTGTTACCGTCAGCAGTTCAAACTGGACCACGCATTTTGCCGCATTCGACGTGTTCGACCGCACCGTGGTCAGTCGCTAGTAGATGCACCACCATCGCCATCGGGGGATCATGCTTCTGGCGATCGTGATGCTGATAGCGATTGCGCAATGCCATCATTTGCGCTTCAGAGACGTACCCAATTGCGTCATTAAGAGGATATCATGCCGACAGGCGATGGCAGTTTTAGCGACATTCTTGGAATCTTGTCGGTTCTCCTACTCGTGGCCGCAAACGGCTTCTTTGTCGCCGCCGAGTTTTCCCTGGTCGCCGTGCGCCGAAGCCGAGTTGCCGAACTCGCAGCGGCCGGACGGCTGAACGCGGCAGCGCTCCAGCGGGCCGTCGACAACCTCGACGCCAATCTGGCGGCGACCCAGCTCGGCATCACCATTTCATCGCTGGCACTCGGCTGGATCGGCGAGCCTGCTCTCGCGCATCTCGTCGAGCCTCTCTTGATCGGGCTGCTGGGGTCGTTGGCGACTGCGGGCTCACACACTGTCGCCGTCGCGATCGCTTTCATCATCATCACCGCGCTTCACATCGTGCTTGGCGAGCTCGCACCAAAGAGCCTGGCGCTCCAGCGCAGCGAGGACACTGCGCTCTGGGTCGTGCGTCCGCTCGGTCTGTTCCTCTTCCTGCTCAGGCCGGCGATTCTAATGCTGAATGGTCTCGGCAACCTCGTTTTGCGACTCTGCGGCCTGCGCCCGGGAACCGGTGAGGATTCATTGCACTCGCCAGACGAGCTGAAGCTTCTGATCTCGGCCAGTCAGGAAGGCGGGCTGTTGCAGCAGGCGCAGCGGGAGATGGTCGAGCGGGTCTTCAATATCGGCGAGCGCCGCATCAGCGACATCATGACGCCTCGGCCGGATATCGACTGGATCGACGTGGACGATGACCGAACCGAGATTCTTCGTACGATCCGCGATTGCCGCCATGAGCAACTCCTTGTCGGCAAGGGCGGTATCGATGAACCGCTCGGCATGGTCCTGAAGAAGGACTTGCTCGACCAGGTCCTTGACGGCCAGCCTCTTGATCCGATGGCGATCATCCGTGAGCCGCTTGTCGTTCATGAATCAACGCCGATCTTCAAGGTGCTGGAGCAGTTCAGGAAGGCGCCTGTCAGGGTAGCAATGGTCCTCGACGAGTACGGGGGCCTGGAAGGAATTGTTACCCAGACCGATTTGCTCGAAGCCATCGCCGGCGACCTGCCAGACATTGAAGGCGAAGAGCCGGATATCGTCGAGCGTGAAGACGGCTCCCTTCTCGTGGATGGTATGATGTCGGCTCAGGACGCGTTCGATCGCCTTGGTTTTCGAGCCCGGCCAACTGAAGGCGACTTCCATACGATCGCAGGATTTGCCCTGTTTCGACTAGGGCATCTGCCTGAGGTCGGGGAACATTTTGATTATGGCGGCTGGCATTTCGAGATCGTGGACATGGAGGGCCGGCGGATCGACAAACTGCTCGCACGAAGGAACTCTCCCACGGAGCGGCAAGAAACATCGGAGTAAGAGTGCCCGGGTTCCTGCAAGGCAGACGTGGCACAGTCCCTGAGACCCGCTCAACGATCATCGAGAATCACGCATCAGGCGGGACAGGATTCCCGGATTGTCGTGACGACAAAATGCTGCCTCGTTTTCGCGAGCGACGATGTCGACGGTCGCTCTCGCAAACACACGGTGACCGGCGGATATTTGCGAGCTATTTCGCCTGCATGTTACCGACGGACCATGATATCGATCTGGCCGAAGCGCGCTTCCGCCGCCGTGCAAACTTTTCAACCTAGTAATGACCGATGGCAAAAAGGGAAGAACGGCCTGCCGTGCTCACGGCTCTGCGAAGAGCGATATTGGCTAATCACGCAATCGTCCCGGAGAGTTTTTCCATTCGTCCCGGAGCGTTTTCCATTTCCCCGACACAGGGCTCCGGCTTTAGGCCTCAGTCCGGCGCCTCAAAAAGCCGGATCGAGCTTGCTATTGTCAATTTCGAAGTAATGTTTAGTCAGGTCGCTTCCGCCAACGGGAATATCTCCGGCCAGCAGCTTCTCCTTCGACAGCAGTCCCGCATCCTCGAGCGCCTCGAAATCCGGCAGGTCGCGCAGCGTGTCGAGCCCGAACTCCAGCAAGAATTCTTTTGTCGTCACGTAGGTGTAGGGCGCGCCCGGCGTCGGGCTACGCCGGCCCGAAGCGATCAGGCCGACACCGCGCAGATGACCAATCAGATCGCGAGAAATCTCCTTGCCGAAGAACGAAGACAGTTCGGCGCGTAATCGGCTGGAAATAGGCGATGCACATCAGCACCAGCATCTCGAGCTGCGTGAGATCCGCCTTGCCCTCGCCGGCGCCGAGCGCGGCACGGATGGCCTCGGCATAGGCTGGCCGGGTCAGGTGCCGAAAACCGCCGGCGATCGCGACCAGGTCATAGGGCCGACCACGCAGCTCCTCGCGAATGTCGTCGATCAGCAGATCAATGCTGCAGCTTTTCCCCACGATGCGCGCCAGGTCTCACGGCCAACCGGTTCGCTCGCCGCGAAGATTGTTGCCTCGACGCGATGCATCCACTCGCGCCAGCGCGCCTCCGGCGGCAGATGATCCAGCTCCCGATCAACCAGCATTCGCTGGACATCTCCAGGACGAGCTATCGATCACCCAGGAGCAGAACATGCTCGTGGTGTCGGGTCAGAAGTCTGGTAGGGACAATGGCGAATATCTGCATCGAGGTATCGCCGGTCGCACCTTCCAGCGCCGCTTCGAACTGGCCGACCATGTGAAAGTCACGGCGGCCAAGTTGAGAACGGCCTGCAGGCCGCCTGACCAACCAATGACGGCAACTTCATTGGAGCTGGACGTGACGTCCGGCTCGCCGGCGACGCCTTGCCCACAGACCCAATGAAAGGAGAAAGACAATGAGCGTACTTGATCTGATCCCGGGGCCACGACAACGGTAACAGGTCGCCCAGCATCTTTCGTGACGACGACGCTATTCGTTCCTGTCATTGCATCGCGAAGTGAACCGCCTGTTCGACGACGTCTTCCGCGGCTTTGACGGAGGACTATCGTCACTGAACAGGTTCTCCGCCCATGGTGGGCGTTGGCCAGCCGGCAGCAAATTCATTGTAGGAATGCGGATATTGATGGGTCCCCTGTCAGCGTGCAGGGCAGGACCGCCAGCGGCGCGGCTGTAAAGTGGCCATCGCCCGCACCGCTGCAAAACCGTTGCGGGGTCTAACGAAGGATTGGGTTGAACCGGTCGCGCAGTCAGTCGCCGACAAGGCTGATCGCGAGCGTCGTCACGACGATCGCGATGCCGGGTAACGCGGCGATCCACCATTGCCAAGGTAGTCGCGCTCCGCGCCAACCATGTTGCCCGGACAAGCCATCGGTGGCTGAATGCCCAGCGCGAGAAAGCGCAAGCCCGTCTCCAAGGGATCATATCTGGGAAGCAGAGCGTAACGTCAACGACTAGGCCACTCGCCACATTGGGCAGGATTTGGATGACATTGATGCACGATCACCGGATGGCGAGGGCTGGCGTTGTCCAGCTTTTGCAGACACCCAAGATGGCGCCGAGATGCAGGTTGGCGGGATGGCTGGCGGCAAGACCCTCCTCCCGGCAGCAGGCTGCAACGAGCAGCGGCTCGAGCCAGGCCTTCTCCGGATTGCCGTTGCTCGAAGCCGCCTGCCTCATACTTGCCAATCCAGACACGGATCAGAGTACGGGTGATGTCATGCCGTTTCGCCAAACTGTGCAGCGTCTCGCCCGACAGGTATTCCTGCACGACCTGACGCTTGAACGTGATGCTGTAACTATGATGTCTTGCCATGGTTCTCTCTCCGAAAACCCGACAGCCATGGTCAATTCCTCAGGACGATCTGTCCACCCCAAAGGGCGCACTCCAACGACGGGCATGAGAAACAACAGGAAAGGCCTTCTGACAAATTCGTAATTAGAGGGCTCGCTTCGCTCAGCCGTAGCAGCGAAGCCGGAACTGGCAGTTCAGTGAGTGGGGGGAAAGGCGGTAGCGCTCTCCCGCTACCAAATTTTTCATGTACGGCCCGGAGACATGGTCTTAGGTACAGACTGTTACCCATGTCTCCGGGCCGCTCACTCAATATCGTGATGTTGCGCGAACTGAGGGGTAGCAAACCTGCTCCCTTCGTGTCTTGCCATATCGCAAACCGCTAAGGTTGATCTCCAGCAGGCGTCCTGCTCATCATGACGCGATACTGACAAGGTTTGCGAGTGCCATCCGGCAGCGTCAGCCGAACTTACTGCCGTGCGGGTTCCCGCGCCGGTCGGTCTGAAAGCCTAAGGTCTTTATTATAGCAATCACTATATTAGTGTTTACTTGACAATGCGCATGAGCTCTGGTTTCGTGATTTAATGGGTGTTTAACCAAGTTCGTTGCGTTTTTTCGGACGGTGTTGGTCGGACGGTGTTGGTATGTCGACTTTGGTTGTCGCCGACCCGCGGGGGGTGTATCTCGCTGGTCTGGAGTGGGTGTTGCAGAAGGCTGGACACGAGGTTGTCGCCCAGTGCCGCCGCCCTGTCGACGTGGTTCCTCACGTGGAGCGCCATCGACCAGACATCGTCATCGTCGGCCTGGATATGGCGGATCCGGAGACGACCGGTCTTTCGGCCCGGCTGAAGGCCTGCAACAGCGCCCTCGGCATCATCTTCATCGTCCAGCCGGCAGGCAGGATCGACATCAAGGAAATACAGGCGCTCGACAGCGACGGCCTGGTGCTGGAGGGCATCAGCCACCGCTATCTCATCGAATGCGTGAGCGCGGTGGCGACAGGCAAGAAATGGATCGACAACAAGATCGTCCAGCAACTGCTGATGCCGGAAACGCAGCCAGAGCCGATGTCCAGACTGACCGGACGGGAGACTGAGATCGCCGATCTCGTCTCGCGCGGGTTGCGCAACAAGGCCATCGCGCAGCGGCTGCACGTATCCGAAGGCACGGTGAAGATGCACCTGCATCACGTCTACGAGAAGCTGCGCCTTGGCGGCCGGGCGGAGCTGGCCTGGATGGCGCATGGCAAAGACGCCGAGCGGCCGGGCCGAACCGGCCTGATCTGACCATCCCTTTCAACTGACATCGACATGATGCCGACAACGGGCCGGAAACCCGCCTGACGGCCGTGCCCGTGCAACCGCCGGCCTGAACTATCGAAGGATATATATCGTTCGATCAGGTACGGCCATTGACCCCAATACTACCGAAGCGGGAATGGACGCGCCCTCTGCGCAGGCGGCACGATGAGGCATGGGGACGAAATCCATCACGCGACCGAATGCACTGGGGTAGGTGCATTTCCGGCATCCGGGAGCTGGTTCCCTTTTCTTGAAGCGTTTTTCAACCAAGGAGAACCTCCATGGCACTCGACATCGTGGCCCAAGACATCATCATCGACGAAACCACCGGCCTTCAGGACGATGACATCAGCCCTTCCAGCAACACCACGCTGCAATATCTCCTGACTCTCGGCACTTCGCTGGAGGTCGCCTTCAAGGCCGACTTCGTGCAGGCCACGGGGGACCCAGGGGAAATCATCACCTCGGTCGTTCTCACGCAGAACCTCGACGGAGACCCGTTTTCCACCACGGACGGCGTGCTCACCGACATCCGGACGGTCGATGGCAATTATGTCTGGCTGTTCCAGGATTCAACTGATCCAAACGTCGTGATCGGCGTCATCGGTACTGACGACCCGACTTTTGAGCCCGACGAGGGCGGGGCGCTCGCCTTCTCGTTTGGGCTCGACCCCACCAGCTCCACCAATGCGGATTTGTACTTGGTTGAGTATGTGCCATTGCAGCATCCGCTCGGCGGGGACAGCAACCCAGATGACCGCATCGATTTGACCGATATGGTGTTCGCATCGATCGAGGGGACCTCCGAGATCAGTTTCTCAGGCCAGGACGCCGCTCCCGGCCATCACGATTTCTACCTGATCAATTCTCCCGATGACGCTGCCAAGCAGCTTCTGGTGATTGGTTTGAACGGAACTGCCAATGTGAGTACACAAGGCTTCGGCATCGACAACCAGAGCATCAATCCGAACGAAACGCTGCAGGTCGATTTTGTGACCGGCGGCGACTTGAACGCAGGTACTGCTTCGCAAATCCAGTACGACAACCATCTCGATGACATCACGGAGGCCGGGTTTACGATCAACCAGATCACGCCTTCCAATCCGGATAAGCGGGTGGACATCACGATCAAGGCCTTCGACAACACGGACGACGAGCAAGGCTCGGATTTCTTTGACGGCACCGCGACCAGCCCTGTTGATATCGTCAGTATCGAGTTGACGGGCGCATCGGGGTTTGCCGCCGCCATCACCGCCGATGGCGACTATGTCACGGCGAGCGGCACGATCCACGTCTCAGGGCTTAGCGGCACCGGGAACGCCGTCACCATCACCGGGCTGGATAACATCACAACCGTCGATATCACCACCGCCAGCCAAATGGATCGGCTGACCGTTACGGGGGTCGATGCGAATGAAGGGTGCGACATCACCGAGTTCCATTTCTCGGCAACGACTACCAACGCCCACACCGAAGAGGTCGGCTCCCTCATCAACTTCGACGACGACGGGCCGACGGTGACAGCGGACGGCACTGTTCCGCCGCTGATTACCGACGATACCGACATTCCCGATACAGCGTCGGCAAGCTTCGCGTCGGTCTTCAGCGTCGACGCCGGCGCCGATGGCCTCGACGGCGTCACCTATGCGCTAGACGTCAAGAGCGCCGGTGTCGACAGTGGCCTCGACGACACGCTCAACAGCGACAACATTCTGCTGCGTCTCAACGCCAGCGGTGAGGTCGAAGGCTATCTGGCGAACGCCACAGGCACGGTCGCCTTCCTGATCAGCGTCGATGAGAACACCGGCCAGGTAACGCTGACCCAGAACCGCTCGGTCGTTCACAACGATGCGAACGATCCGGTGGAGAGCGGCGCATCGGCGGCGGTACTTGCTGCGGCCGACCTTGTGACGTTGAGCGCGACCGCCACCGATGGTGACGGCGACACCGACGCTGCAACCGCCAATATCGGCGACGCCTTCCACTTCGAGGATGACGGGCCGACCGTGACCGCTGACGGCACGATTCCGACGCTGACTACCGACGATAGCGACCTTTCCGATACCACATCGGCAGGCTTTGCATCCGCCTTCAGCACCGATCTCGGCGCCGACGGCGGCAGCGTCACCTATGATCTCGATGTCAAGAGTGCAGGCGTCGACAGCGGCCTCGACGACACGCTCAGCGGCGACAACATACTGTTGCGCCTCAACCTCAACGGCGAAGTCGAAGGCTATCTGGCCAACCATACAACCACGGTCGCCTTCCTGATCAGCGTCGATGAGAACACCGGCGAGGTGACGCTGACCCAGGACCGTTCGGTCATCCACAACGATCCGACAGATCCCGTGGAGAGCGGCGCTTCGGCGGCGGTACTTGCCGCGGCCGATCTGGTTACGCTGACCGCGACCGCCACCGATGGTGACGGCGACACCGCAGAGGCAACAGCCAACATCGGCACTGCATTCGCCTTCGAGGACGACGGGCCGACGATTACGGTGCCATTCGACGGTGATGCATCCGGTGGTGGTAGCGATGGTACCCACGAAATCCTGGCCAACGCAGCCGGCGCAACGGCTTCCGGCGCTTTCGGGTACGACATCGGCGCGGATGCTCGCCCGGTTTCGTACTACGACGCCACGCACTCTGACTTCGTGGATACCGACGATATCCTTCCCGGCATACAGATCGCACTCACTGGCTCTATCACCGGCGGCGGCGGAGGTAACATCCTCACATCCAACGTGACGCTCGCGTCAGAGACTGACCTCTTGGCGACGTTCAACTTCACCTTTACCTATGATAAGGACCCTGCGGCAGGCACCCAGATCGGCACAGCGGGCGGTACCCTCGTCTTCGACAAGTTTGCCGACACCTATACCATCCAGCTCACCGACCCGCTCGAAGGCTTCAGCTTCGATCTTATCCACACCAGTGAGCTCTTGTCCAAGCAGCCCACAAGCAACGTGGGCCACCCAAAGATCGTTTTGGAAAAGTTGCAGGCGGATGACCCGAACACGGCGGATGACGAAGACTTCTTCGTGCAGTTCACCGGCAACGCGATCAACAAAGCCAACCCGTTCAGCTTGACGATCGATGGCGAGGGAAAATCCTCATCTGTCCCCCCTGACACCGTCTTCACCGGCGCTGCTCACGACATGGTGAGCAACAACAACGAAACGTGGGTGTCCGCGACGCAGAGCACCAACGGTGTCGCCGGCGACACGATCCAGAAAGGCGAACTGCTCACCTTGCGGTTCTTCAACAGCAACGTCGGTATCGCGAGCGAGGCTACCGACCCGACGGCCGTCGCCGGCAGTATGGCCATCAAGTTCGACGGCATTGGCAACAGCGAGGACCTGATGCTGATCCTCGACCTGGTCGACAACGGTGCCGATAACATCTTCGGCACCGCGGACGACACCTCGATCACGCGGGCTATGTACGTGTCGAACGGCGACATCTTTAAGACGGGTCAGGTCCCATCCCCCTACAACTCAGAGTTCACGCTCGACAACAATGACGGCCTCGTGATCATCGAGCAGAACGACTACAACGCAGCCGGCGAAGAGTACTTGCTGCAGGGTGTCCAGATCATGCAGTCGGGCAATGGGATCACCGGCACGGCGATTGACCTGAACAGAGCGACCGGCGCTGGCGGCGGCAGCAATGCGACCACCAATCTGGTGAACTTCGACGCCGTCGACAACGACGTGCTGAAGATCGTGGATATCGCCTTCAGCACGACCGTGACTGAGACGCCGGATGCCAACCTCGACTTCGCCTTCCAAGTGGCGGACGCGGACGGGGATATGACAGACGTCCAGCACATACTTGTTGACGTCGCCTGACACTTGACCATGGGGGCAGCGAACGCTGCCCCCATGCGCCGCCCGCGATCTCTTGCATGGGGATGTCCTCTAAATGATGAAAACCAAGCAACAGCCCCCTGCCCTGCAGGTGGTGATGAAAGAAGCCAAACGCGCCATCCGGCCACTTATCTGGTTCAGCGGGGGCATCAACGTGCTGATGCTGACCGGGGCGTTTTATATGCTTCAGGTCTACCACCGCGTACTCGGCAGCCATAGCCTCGAGACGCTGGTGATGCTGTCGTTGATGGCGGCGGCGGCGCTCGGGACACTCGCGGGGTTGGAAGTCGTACGCGGGCGTCTGTTGGCCAAGGTCGGGTCATGGATGAACGCAAGGTTGGGCCCAGTTCTCCTGACCGCGTCGGTGGAATACGCCGCTTCTGCCCCGGGCCAGATCAATGCGCGACCACTTCGCGACCTCGACCAGGTACGGAATTTCTTGACCAGCCCGAGCATCTTCCCGATCCTCGATGCGCCTTGGGCACCGATCTTCTTCGCCGCCATCTTCCTCATGCATCCTTGGCTGGGCTGGCTGGCTCTTTGCGGCGGGCTCGTGCTGTTCGCACTCGCTTTGCTGAACGAATACATCACACGCAAGCCGTTGACCGAGGCCACAAGCGCTCAGTCGCGGGCATACACACAGGCAGAGGCAGCGATCCGCAACGCCGAAGTCGTCCAGGCTATGGGCATGCTGAAGCCCCTGCTGGAGGGTTGGAAGGCGCATCAGGACGAGGCAAACAAAGGACAGGTCCTTGCCGCCAACCGGGGCGGCGTCATCGCGGCCATCGCACGTTGCCACCGCCTGGCCCTGCAGATGGCCATCCTCGGCCTCGGCGCTTATCTGGCGCTGAAAAACGAGGCTTCACCCGGCATCATGATCTCCGCCTCGATCCTGATGGGCCGTGCGTTGGCCCCTGTCGAGCAAGCGATCGCCACGTGGAAGGCGACGGTCGGAGCGCGTGCCGCTTACCGGCGTCTCACCGCGGTCGCCGGACAGCGCCAGGAGGCCACGCCTGTTCTGCCACTGCCACGACCCAAAGGCAGGTTTGAGGCCGACAACCTTGTGCTTGCCCGTCAGGGCGGCGAACCGATCCTGAAAGGCGTCAGCTTCCAGCTCAAGCCTGGCGAAGCGATGGCGTTGATCGGCCCGAGCGGCGCCGGCAAGACAAGCCTGGCGCGAATCCTTGCCGGTGCCTGGCGGCCGACCGGAGGGCGTGCGTTGCTTGACGGCATGAGTGTTGTCGAATGGGCGGCCGAGGACCGGGGTCGACACGTCGGTTATTTGCCGCAGGACATCGAGCTCTTCGCCGGCACCGTCTCCGAGAACATCGCCCGTTTCGCGTCGCTCAACCCGGCGGTCTTCAACAATGTGGTCAAGGCCGCGCAGTTGGCCGGCGTCCACGAACTGATCAAGGGGTTGCCGAAGGGCTACGCCACCGAGATCGGTGAAGGTGGTGCGGCACTGTCCGGCGGACAACGCCAGCGCATCGGGCTGGCTCGGGCGCTCTACGGTGAGCCGGCCTTCCTTATCCTCGATGAGCCCAACTCCAATCTCGACCAGGAGGGAGAGCAAGCACTGGCGACAGCCATCGGCGGGCTCAAGGCCGCAGGTACGACCCTGATCCTGATTTCGCACCGGCCAAGCATTTTGGAAAAAGTCGACAAGGTGTTGGTGCTTAGCCACGGCGCACAGGACCTGTTCGGGCCGCGCGACGCCGTGTTCAGCGAACTCGCCAACCGCGCCCGCAAGGTCACCCAGATGCCAAAGGCAGCCCAGCTACCAACCCTCGAAGTGGTCAAGGAAGTCGACGACAGCAAAGAGGTCAAGGAAGCATGAGCCGTTCCCCATCATTGAACGTCGTGCCATTACCCGTCGCGCCGCCCTCCCTCCTGGAACCGGTACCCCTGCGTCTGGCCGGCGTGAAGTTCACCGGGTTCGCGATCATGTTCCTGTTCTTCGGCATCGCAGGGGGCTGGGCAGCCCTGGCACCGCTGGACAGCGCCGCGGTCGCACCGGGCATTGTCAAGGTCGCCGGCGACCGCAAGCTCATCCAGCATCTCGAGGGCGGCATCATCGCGGCGTTGAACGCCGCCAACGGTGATACCGTCAAGGCGGGCAAGGTCCTCGTCCGCCTCGATGACACGCAGGCAAAGGCGCAGCTTGACCTGGTCCAGAACCGGATAGCAACGCGTGAGGCGCTGGCCGCGCGTCTCAGGGCCGAGCGCGATGGTAAGGCCGAGATCGAGTTCGACCCGGCGCTGCTCGCAAACCCCGCCAAGGCCGTGAAGGATGCGGTGGCCGCACAGCGTGACGTGTTCGCGGCAAAGCACCACAATTTGACGGACGAGCGGGAAATTCTCAGCCAGCGGCGTCACCAGACCGAGGATGAGGTAACGGGGCTGGAGGAGCTCATCGTCACCGAGGACAAGCAGATCGAGGCCATCGAGGGTGAAAGCAAAGACCTTGAGAGCCTGCTCAAGAAGGGGCTGACCACCCGCGAGCGGAACCTGTTGCTCAGACGACAACAGCGGGCAGTCGAGGGAGAGCGCGCCACCAACGTCGCCGCAATCGCCCGTGCCAGAAGCGCCATGGCCGAGATCGACATGCAAGTCTTGAACCTCGACACCGTGCGGCTGAACGAGGCCGTCGATGAGTTGAGCAAGATCGAGGCGGAGTTGTTCGACCTCGGACAGCAGGAGCGCTCCGCCAAGGACGTGCTTGACCGCACCAATGTCGTCGCACCGGTTGACGGCATCGTCATGGATCTGAAGGTCCACACGGCGGGCGGTGTCGTGAAACCCGGTGAGACATTGATGACGGTCGTGCCGCTCGGACAGCAGCTCGTGGTCGAGGCCATGGTCAAGCCGGAGGATGTCGAGACGATCGCCCCCGGACAGCCCGCGCACGTCAGTTTCCCGGCCTTTGCCCGCTACAACCTGCCGCCGCTCGAGGGCGTCGTGGAGATCGTGTCGGCTGACCGCATGGTGGAGGAGCGCAGCGGGGCACCCTATTTCGCCGCGACCGTGTTGATCGACAAGAGCGAACTCGCCAAGCTGGAGGGCCGCAAGCTGCTGCCCGGCATGTCGAGCGAGGCCATGATCCGAACGGGTGCTCGCACCGTGCTTTCCTACCTCGCCGAGCCGATCACGCAGAACTTCCGTCGAGCGATGCGGGAAAAATGACCATAGGCCGGCCAACGGCTTCCTTGCCAGGCAAGATCGAACAGCCGATCTCCGGCTAAATGGCGCTGGCGCCCAGCGATTGTCAGCTGTGGAGATGTGTCAATTCAAGTGCGGCTCCGTCCTGTACGCCGGCCATGCGCTGCTCGGCCGACCGGAACATGTCCTCGAACTCCACCTCGTTTTCGAACACCACGCCGCCAACTTTGACGCTCAGCGTATCCTCGGTTCCTTTTGGTGCGAAATAGACTTGCGCGATACGCGCCCGGATACGCTCGCCGATTTCGCTGGCTTCCGCTTCGGAGGCGCCGGACAGGAAAACCCCGAACATCGAAGTCCCTATGCGTCCAACCAGATCCTCCGCGCGCACCGATGATTTTATGGTCGAGGCGATAAGCCGCAAAGCCTCGTCGCCCCATTCAAGACCAAAGCGCAGGTTGATGGACCGCAAATGTTTCGAATGGATGACCAGGAAGGCGCCGGATCTCGGGCCCGGCGCCGATGGCCTTGCAGTTCTTCGTTCGACCATCGACGTGAACACCGCTCCGTTCAGGCAGCCTGTCACGGTGTCGAAGGTTGCCGACTTGTCGAGTTCCCGGCGATAGCGACGCAGTTCGATCTGCTTCAGGCCAACGAACAGAAACAGCGGAACACCAAGGACGACAGGCAACAGGATTGCCGTGACCATGCTGCGCCCAAATGGCGTCAGCGCCTCCGAGAACAGGAGCAGATAGTTGAGGCCGACGGAAAGGGCCAGGATTGCAGTGGTTCCCAGAAAGGTCAGCCAAGCGACGCCTTTCCATGCCTGGGCGGTGGTGGTCGCCATTGTCTTTGTCACTGGCCGATCTCCTGTGGATGGGCTGGTGTAAGGCCGGTGTGTTGCAATTTCAGTTTCAAGGAACCTTGCAATTTAATCGATTGCGCGATGACCCCATCAAGGCTGCCGACGAAATTGGCTTGCCCAAGGCGAGAGTTGCGCCCTGATGGTTAACAAACAAAATATCAGCAGCTGAGCGACCGCCTATTGTGCTGCGCCGAATATGCCCATCTCCGCCTCCCTGGCTGTCGCCTCCGCCTTGCCATAGATGCCGCCCGGCAGTGCCGTGGCCCAGCCATTGGAGACAAGCCAGGCGCCGACATCCTGCTTGCCCAGCCTGCACGGTGCGGCGATGGCAAAACGCTCGACGTCCGGCGGCACGAAACATTTCAACGCGCGCCCCCTCAGCCAGGAATGGAAGGCGGCGCGTGCGCGCTGACCGCATGGCCAGGTGACGTCGTGAAACGAGCAGGATCCGTCGAGGTCGATGCCTTGCACGCCGCTGATGATCACCTTCCAGCCCATGGATTCGAACATAGCCGACGATGTCGCAATCGGGCGGTAGAGCAAGACCTCCCGCCAATCCCCAGGCATCGGCGTCTTCGGCGGCACGGCAAGACCGAGCTCGCTGAGTGGTGGACGGGGCTCGACCCGTTCGATCTCCGCGGGATCGAGCCGTGGCGGAGCGATGAGATCTTGAGCAACCTTGCGCGCCGGCTCTCGGCGTAGTGCGTTGATAACGGCCGCAGCCGGTGGGATTGGCTGCGTGTCGTCAACATCCTGCGAAGGGGCAAGGACAGGCCGATCGACCGAAAGCAAAGCCCCGGCCTGAACGATCAGCAGGATCCCGGCCAGAAGCAGCAGGCTGCCGAGCCCGATCGCCTGGCGGCTGCGGCCCAGCCTGCCCATCAGCGCGAACGGCTTCTCAAGGCTTCTCGCCGATCAGAAACCCGACGTCGATTTTGCAACCAGCTTGAGAGCACCTTTTTCAATCCGATAGAACGGCATCGATCGTTCGCTGGATCCGTCAGCCCGAAACCGGAACAGGCCTGTCGATCCACGAAACCCGTTTGGATTTTCGAGATTTTTCTTGCTGAAGCCATCAGGCCCGACCGCACTGGCAATCCCCGCAGTCAGCGCAACCATGTCATAGGCGTAGGCCACATTGACGTCGGCCGGATAGTTGTATGTCGTCCTGAAACGGTCGGCGATCGGCCCGGTTTCGCGCGGATCGAGCGTGGCGATGTAGGCCCCCTCGTAAAGAGGATCCATGGAATGTTCCAGCCAACGGTTCGTTCCGACGACGGAGATTGCCTTTCCCGGAATGCCCTTTGATTTGAGGGCGGCAAGGATGGCTGACGGGCTGCCATCGCCGCTGGCAACGATGACGGCGTCGGGGGCCTCCACGAGCGAGCCCATTTCCTCGACCGCCTTCGCGCCACCGTCGCCGGCCGAATACGGGACGGTGACCGCGAGCGCCGCGCCGTAGATGCTGAGGCTGTTCGCGACCCGCTTCTCCACGGCGCCGGCGTTTGGGCCCGCTGCGACAAGCAGTACGAACTTCTTGCTGCCTTTCGCCGCCAGTCCCGCGGCGCCCGCCGCGGCGCTGTCCGCTTCGCCAAGGAGCACGGCATAAACCCCGGCGCTGCCGGCGAAATTGTCGGCAAGCGCCAGGACCGGTGGCCGCGTCGATCCCGACAGCGTGGCAATATGCTGGGCTGCCGGCAGTTCGGTCGGGCCGATGACGGCCTTCGAACCCGTCGTTATGGCCGTTATCGCCAGTTTGCTGGCCAGTGTGCTGTCGCCTTTGGTGTCCTCTACCGTCAGCGTAAGCAATCCGTTGCCGATATCCGTCATCGCCAGCTTGGTGGCATCGAGCATCTTCCTGCCGTTTTCCCCTGCCGTTCCGGCGGCGGACAGCGGCAGCAGCATGGTGATCTTCGTCGAACCGGTGCCCAGCGACTGGGTCGCCTGGACTGGACCGGCAACAGCGGCGGCATTTTGCCCGGCAGGCGCGGCGATCGCCGCCGGATCGAGCGCTTCGGAAACGCCGTCTTTCGATTGGCAGCCCGACACCATCATGGCGAGCGCAAAGGCGATTGCCCATGTCCGTGGACAGGGGATCCGTCGGCCAGCTTCCATGAATGCTCCACCCCTATTTGCCGCCGGCTTCCCGATCTGGCCCTCGAGTCATGTTACGGCGGACTTGCCGTGCCGTCTGCATTTCTTTTAACCGCCGAAAAGCCTGGCCCTGAGCGCCTTGATCTGTCGTGCCTGCCCGGCGGTCCGGTAGTCGGCGCATTTCATGTACCGCGGCCCGGGCACGAACACGCGGCGAACGCAAACACCTTTTGCCTGGGCAGGGGCTCCACCCCCTCCTCCTGGCGAAAATGCGGAGAAGCCGAAGGATGCCACCGGCAACGGGCCGGTCACTTCGATCCCTTCCCTTGCCAGGATTGCGCGCGCACGCTCGCAATATCGCACCGAGAGTGCCGAGAACCGGCTTTCATTATGCCCGGCGCGATACTTCATGACGGTGGTGCACAGATCGCCCGCGGCCAGCCTGTTGGCCTGTGCGAGATATTTGACCCCCAGCGCGATGTTGGTCGCCGGCGCGCTCAGATCGTCCAGGGAGCCTTGAAAACCGAGCATCCTGGCGGTCGCCGGCATGACCTGCATCAGGCCGATTTCGCCATCGGCGCCCTGCACGTCGGGATCGAACCCGCTTTCGATCTCCATGACGGCATGCGCCAGCAGCGGCTCCAGGCCATAGATCGATGCCTGGCAACTGGCAAACGCCTTGAATGTTCGCCGGGTCCATTCCGTGGCAGCGTCACAGTGCACCGGCCGCGCCGGATTGGAGGACTGTTCCACGGAAGGTCGCTCCAGCCAGTTGGCGCTGGCCGGCGTGCCAGTCTGGCCAAAACCGGCCAGCGCGACCGCGCCGGCGATCGCCCTGAAAAAAGAACCGTTGGCTGTCATGATGGCCAACAGGCGTGGCTTCGCCTATCCGGTCAGTGCATGTACTCGACCATGCGGTCGTGAAAACACTCGCATTTGTTGAGCGTGTCTTCGTCCTTGTAGTTCGTCTTCAGGTAGCCGTAAGCCATGCCGCAAGCGACCTTGGCCTCCGACGCCCAGACGAAGACGGGCCGGGACGAGTTGATCCACTCCGAACTGTTGGCGGCGGCAACCGACTCGTCCATCAGCTTCACCACCTGCACCTTGAGGTCGATGATGTTGTCGGTCAGCACCAGGTTGGACGTGCCGACGGTACGGCAATAGTCGACCGTCGGACCTTCGATGATGTCGGCGGCATAACCCGTCGACCCGACTGCCAGCAACAGCGTCGCAGCGGAAACCAGCAGTCTTGCAGAACGTTTCATGTTGAGCTCCCCTCGATATTAGCGATGTATAACATAGGCAGGTGGTCGCGCACCATGGCCGTTAGATCGTGGCTGTGTGTTGTACGTGCGCCGTGTCGTCATAGAGCAGAGTGATGGTGCCGGCGGGCACCGCGGTCAACACGGCCACGTCGAGGAAAACGGCACCGCCGGTTGTACCATTGGTATCGACGCTGAGCGTGTGTGTGGGCGCATCATATTTCACGAAGTCTGCGATATTGGTCCCTGGTCCGGTTTCGAACAACGCCGTCAGGTCGATCTTGTCACCCTCGCCACCATTGTAATCGGTGATGAGATCCTTGATGTCGAGATGATCGAGCTTGAACGTGTCGGCGCCCGTGCCGCCGGTCATCGTGTCCGCCCCTGCGCCGCCGATCAGGATGTCGTTGCCGCCTCCACCATTCAGCGTGTCGGCCCCAAGCCCGCCCGCAAGGTAATTGTCCCCGGCGTTTCCGAACAGATAGTCGTTGCCCGAGCCGCCGATCAATCCCTCGATGCCCGTCAGGGTATCTCCGCCGGCATTACCGCCGCCGATGGTGCCAAGTGCCGGATTGGTGAATGTCGCCGGTGCGCCGGATGCATGCCCATCATCAGCAAGATGGATCGAAATGGCCGCCAGGCTGCCAGTGTAGTCGACAGTGTCGCCCGTACCCGTTCCGCCATTGATCGTATCGGCTCCGGGGCTCGTTCCAATAACCTCCGCGGTCGTGGTGCCGGCTTCCTGGTAGCCGGCGCCGGTGTGAGTTCCGACCAGCGAGACGGACAAATTGTCCGAGCTTGTGATGGCATCGCCATCGTGGTCCGTGATCCCAAGTGCAAAATTCAACGTGGTGTCGCTGATGACCGTCTGCGAGTTGTAGGTTAGCGATAGAATCACGAGCTTGGGATCCTCACCGCTGGCGCTTGAGATGTTCTTTACATCTGCTTCGCTGAAATCGAAGAACGCCCCGCTATTCGTTCCGTTGGTCCCCCAATGCGCCGCGTCGATAATCAGCGGCGTGCCATCCGCTTGTGTCACGTTCCAGGTGGCGGAGATATTGTGCGCCGCATTCCAGATGGTCACCAAGAAATGCTCATTCGCATCGTTTCCGCTTTTCCCGATAGCCATCGAGACGTGATCCTGAAGGAGTGCGAACTTGAAGGTCAGGGTCTCGTTCGTGTCCAGGTTGCCGTTGCCGATTCCCAGTCCGTTGTTGTTCATGTATACATTGTCGTTGACGTTTGACGCGTTGAAGCCATCGATAAGGACGTCGTAGCCGCTCGCTGGAACTGCACCGTTGCCGAAGCTGCCAACGTTGTTGATGATCGTGGCATAGTTGCCGTTGCCCGGGTGGACCCCAGTAATGTCAAAAGTATTGGTCGACTGCAGGCTGTTCGTAACGAGGTGGAAGTCATAGGTTCCGTCTGCCGCGACAGTCAGTGTGAAGTACTCGTTCGCACCGGTGGCACCCTGCGCATCCGTTAGGTTCGTATAGGCGAGCATCTCGGACGAGTGCGTTGCCGGATTGTAGTGCGTATACTCATAGAACGTATAGAGAGTAGTCGCTCCATTTTTCACGTCGACTTGAGTTACGGCGTCGCCAGCACCATTCGTCCCTTGGCTGGTCAAAGTGTAGGTCAGTCCAGAGGGCGCAGCTCCCATAGCAAGGCTGATCGCCGAAGTAAGGCTTGGCCCGTCCGCTCCAAAGGACGGCTGCCAGGTGCCGTGAACGTCGGTATTGCTGACGTTCGGCATGATCGCGTCTTGGATGTTGCTGATCGTCGGTGTGTCGTCATCGACATTGATCGTCAGCGAGCCCGTCGCCGTGTCGCCGTCATGATCGGTCGTCGTGTAGCCGACCGTGAACGCCACGTCGTTCTCGTTGGCGCCCGCCGG
>NZ_JAMYQF010000065.1:0-32897 GCF_040320745.1 Mesorhizobium sp. M0621
CCTCAATCCGAGCATCGCCAACAGAATCACATCCCAACGCCAAACAACCAATCAAAAGCGAGTCATCCACCTCAAAAGATGTGTGCATCCCCTAGACGAAATGGGGAGATCACTGTCTGTCCTTCTTGAATTCGAACAGCTCGATAACGTTGCCCGATGGGTCTTCAAGCAGAATAGCCCGGCCCGCACCGCCATCGCTGATGTTCCCGCGGAACGTCGCGTTGGCCGCGCGCAACCGGTTGATCAGGTCGTCCAGTCCCTTGGTTACAACCATGAACCTGTTCCATCCGCCTGGCTCCGGATCACCTCCAGCCTGACCACCGCTTCCCGCACCTGGAGCGCTGAGATACAGGGTAAGGTCATCGCGAAGCAGCGCTGCGAACTTGCCGGGATTGTGCATTTCGACCTTGAATTCGAGATTGTCCCGGTAAAATTCTACCGCCTTGTCTACGTCGGCAACGATATAACGGACGGACGCCATTCAACCTTCCTCCTGCGCGGAATGACTGGCCGCGCCATAGCCCGCTTCCGCAATGAGGCCGGGCGCAATCCCACGCTTTCGGAACGCACTTACTTGCACATAGTTCCAGCCGTTGGGTGCTTCGATGTCGAAGACCAGGCTTCACTCCGCTACAGGATTTCGAACACAAACGTCTTCACCAACGCATCCGGCTCGGCGATCGCATAGCAGCGGAACCATGGGCTTTGCTCGACCGCCCGCCATTTTTTCATCTGTTCCAGTTCGTCGAACACGGCCTGAAAGCCGCCGCTCTCGAACACCTGGTCGCGCACGGTGAAGATTGCATGCCCGCCCTTTCGGGTGATGCGCACCAGCTCATGCAGGCCAGACGCCGGCGCATGGCTGATGGTGAACACGCCGGTCGAGAAGAAGGCGCGGAAATGACCGTCCGACCACGGCAGCGGACCGCCGAGCATCGCCTGTTTCAGCTCGCTGTAGGCATTACGGCTGCCGGCGATCTTCAGCATGTCGTCGGAAAGGTCGAGCCCGGCAATGTCGTGGTAGCCCAGCGCCTTCAGCGACGGACCCGACAGGCCGGTGCCGCAGCCGGCATCGAGCAATGGTCCATCGCCCGCAGGCACATGGCGCGCCACCCAGGCGGTGATCAGAAACGGCAGGAGATAGCCGAGCGACGCGGTTTCGCTATCATAGGTCGCGGCCCAATCGGCATAGGCGTGCGCCAGTGCTTCCGGCGTATCGGCCGTGTAGACGGAATCCAGCGCCGCATTGGCTTTGTCGACGATCATGGGACCTCCTCAACGAGAATGCTGAGGGATCGTAGCGCTGTCTTGGCCCGAAAACTATTGCTCGTGCTGGCGATGCAGCCGCCGTTCCAGTGCGCGCAAGGCCAGGGACAGGCCTACCGTCAGGATGAGATAGATATAGGCTGTTATCGAATAGGTCTCGAAGAAGCGGAACGAACCGGCGGCATAGACCTTGCCCATCTGCGTGATGTCGGCGACGCCGAGCACCGAGACCAGCGAGGAATCCTTGACCAGAGCGACGAAATCATTGCCGAGCGGCGGCAGGATGGTGCGGATCGCTTGCGGAAACACGATCAGCCGGAAGCGTTGCGCGCGGCTCAGCCCGAGTGCCTTCGCCGCCTCGATCTGGCCTTTCTCCACCGCTTGGATGCCGGCCCGGAAAACCTCCGAGATGAAGGCCGAATAGCCGATGGTCAGCGCCATGATGGCGCGCCACAACAGCGACACGTCGCGCACCAGCAATTCGCCGAACAGGCCGGCACTCTGCAGCGGAGCGGTCAGCGCGTTCCAGCCCGCGACGAAAGCCGGAGCACCGGCAAAGGCGATCCAGAACAACAGCACCAAGATCGGCACGCCGCGGATGACCTCGACATAGAAGCGCGCGATCTGGCGCATCAAACGTGAACCCGACATTCCCATCAGTGCGATGCCGAGGCCAATGACTGACGCCAGCACGAAGGCGATCACGGTGACGAAGATGGTGATGCCGATACCCTTGGCGACCGTGGCGAAGACCTGGGCGTAGAGGTTGCTGGTGGCGACGAAGACGGCCACCGCGATCGCGATGGTTACGGCAACGACGAGCCACCAGGGGAAGTCGGCTTTGGAGGAAGATGCATGCGTCGACATTCAGGCGATACCGGCCAAGCAAATGTCGCGACGCGCCAGGCCACCCCCCTCTGTCCTGCCGGACATCTCCCCCTCAAGTGTGGAGATTGGCAGCCTCGATGACGTCGCTCTTTCTCTAACGTTTGCGATTGGCGAAATGAGAATGAACAGCCAATCTCCCCCCTTGAGGGGGAGATGCCCGGCAGGGCAGAGGGGGGCGTTCAAGCGCAAAGTCAGCGCGAATTGTCGCGCATAACCATCATGTAATGCGCGTGGCAAGGAGGCCTACTGCCCCATCTTGTAATCAAGGAACCACTTCTTGTTCAGCGCATCGAGCGTCCCGTCCGCCTTGAGCGCGGCGATCGCCGCGTTGACCGGCTTCACCAGATCCGAGCCCTTCGGGAAGATGAAGCCAAAATCCTCGGTGCCGAGCGGCCCGCCGATCAGCTTCAGCTTGCCCTCGGAGGCGTCGACATAGCCCTTGCCGGCGGTGCCGTCGGTCAGCACGACATCGACGTCGCCTGATTTCAGCGCCTGCACCGTCGCACCAAACGTCTCGAACAGTTTGATGCGCGGGTTCTGCTCATTGCCGTCGAGCACGCTATAGACGGCGGTGTAGAAGGGTGTGGTGCCGGCCTGCGCGCCGATCAAGCCGTCCTTGAAGGCGCCGAAGGTCTTGGCGTCGGTAAAGCGGCTCTCGTCGCCACGCACCAGCATGAACTGTTCCGAACGCATATAGGGGTCGGAGAAATCCACCTTCTCCTTGCGGTCGTCCTTGATGGTGATGCCGGTCATGCCGATGTTGTACTGGTTGTCGGAAACCGCCTGGATCATCGCATCCCAGGAGGTGTTCTGGTACTCGACCGTGAAATTGAGCCGCTTGGCGATCTCGTTCATCGCGTCATATTCCCAGCCGATCTGCTTGCCGGTCTTGGCGTCGATGAACTGCAGCGGCGGATAGGCGTTTTCGGTGACCACCACCACCTTCTTGCCGCCGAGATCGGGAAGCGCCTGCGCCAAGGCGGCAACGGGCGCCAGGACGAGGGCAAGCAGGCCTGCCAGCAGCAGTTTCGATTTGGTCATGACACACTCCCCGGGAATTGATGACCCGGGCATGGCCGGGCTTGCAGGAAAATCCGGCGCCGACTTTAGCTTTCCGCAAGCGTCATGCAAGACGCTCCGCTGCGTCAGTTCACACGAAAGCGGAATCCAATGCCTTCAATCCTGCAATTCGAGAAGGAACAGTGCCGCGGCGGCGATCAGCTCTGGTTCGCGGCGCCCGCATCTGCCTTGCGCAAGCCGGAGACGAACCGCGTCAGGGTGTGGTGCAGGGATTTCAACTCGTCGGCTTCCAGCGGCAGGTTGCAAAGCATCGCTGCCGGCACGCTTCCGGCCTGCTCGCGCAGCGCCTGGCCTTTCGCCGTCGGCTCAACCAGAACCCGGCGCTCGTCGGCTGGGTCGCGACGGCGCGTGACCAAGCCGCCCGCCTCCAGCCGCTTGAGCAGCGGCGTCAGTGTCGCCGAATCGAGCCCGAGCGCCTCGCCGAGCTCGCCCACCGTGCTCGGCGCGCGCTCCCACAGTGCCAGCATGGCCAGATATTGCGGATAGGTCAGGCCGAGTGGATCGAGCAACGGCCGATACAGCCGCGTCATCAGTCCACTTGCCGAATAGAGCGCGAAGCAGAGCTGTTGGTCGAGTTTTGCCGCCCCGGCGAATTGCGCCGGGGTACGTGTGGACATGGTTGTCGTTTCCGCGGTCATGCTGCCTTTGCCGGGAGCGCCTTTGCCGAAAGCGCCACTTCGATGTTGCCCTTGATGGCGTTGGAATAGGGACAAACCTGATGCGCCGCCGATACAAGCGCTTCCGCCGCCGTTTGATCAAGACCTTTCGTTTCCGCCGCGAGCGAAACGCCAAGCACAAATCCGCCCTGCGCATTCGTGTGCAGGCTGACATTGGCCGTCACCGAGGCGTCCTGCAGCGGCAGTTTCTGCTTGCCGGCGATGAAGCGCATGGCGCTTTCGAAGCAGGCGGCATAGCCGGCGGCGAAAAGCTGCTCGGGATTGGTGGCGCCGCCCTTGCCGCCCAGCTCCTTGGGCATGGCAAGGTCGAGGCTGAGCAAGCCATCATCGCTCTGGACATGGCCGGCGCGGCCGCCGACGGCACGGGCTTGGGTGGAATACAGTGCAGGCATTTCGCTTCTCCATTTAAATCGTGCACGATTTCTTAGTACACGATATAAATGGAGTCAACCGCGAATTTCCTGCCAAGCCCAACGTTCTCCGGAAACGAAAAAAGGCGGCCGAAGCCGCCTTTTTGAACATGCTTGACGAAAATCCTATTCGGCGGTGGCGGCTTCTGCTGCCTTGGCGGCTTCAGCGGCCTCGGCGGCGGCCTTCTTCTCGGCGGCCTCCTGAGCGGCCTTCTCGGCGGCCAGAGCCTCGGCGGCTGCCACCTTCTCAGCCTCGATGCGAGCCTTCTCGGCATTCAGCGCATCGCGCTCCTCATCGTTCAGCTTGCGGGCGCGCACGCCGGTGTTTTCCGAGATACGGGCCGACTTGCCGCGACGATCGCGCAGGTAGTAGAGCTTGGCGCGACGCACCTTGCCGCGACGAACGATCTCGACGCCCTCGACCATCGGCGAATAGACCGGGAACACGCGCTCGACGCCTTCGCCGTAGGAAATCTTGCGGACGGTGAAGTTCTCCTGGAAACCGGCGCCGGCGCGGGCGATGACGACGCCCTCGTAAGCCTGGACGCGGGTGCGGGTGCCTTCGGTCACGCGGACCTGGACGCGCACGGTGTCGCCGGGCTGGAATTCGGGAAGCTTGCGCTTGGCTTCGATCTTGGCGGCCTGTTCGGCCTCGAGCTGACGGAGAATATCCATCTCAATAGTCCACTTCTTGTTCTTCCGACAGTCAGAGCGTCCGACACTCGCCTTGCAGTTCCATTGACCGCTCGGCTATGCCCTTTGTTCGAGACATCTGTCTTTGAAACATCGGGCAGGGGCGACTACACCGTCATTGTTGACGGGCCCGGCAGAGTTTTCTTGCCAGTACGGGCGGGCACATACAGCTATTTCAGCACTTTGTCACGCCTGCGCCTGAGTCTTTTTTGCGCGCATGGCCTCATCGCAATCTTGCCGTGCCGGGTTGCGTCGGCCCTTCAGGCTTTCTAAGCCTGAAACAACACAGTCTTGAGCGGCCGCATTCCATGTCTGTCTTCGATGCCATCCTGCTGTTCCTGGCGGGCTTTCTGTCAGGCGCCGCCAATGCGGTCGCCGGTGGCGGCACCTTCATCACCTTCGGCGCCATGACATTGGTCGGCCTGCCGCCGATCGTCGCCAATGCCACCTCCTCGGTGACGCAGTTTCCAGGCTACATCACCTCGACGCTCGCCTACTCAGCCGACATCAGGCATTTCTGGCGCGGTGCGCTGCTGCTCTGCCTGATCTCGGCCGCAGGCGCGCTGGCCGGTGCGCTAATTCTGCTGGCGCTCGACAATCCGTCGTTTCGCGCCCTGGTGCCGTGGCTGCTGCTGGCAGCGACCGCCCTGTTCGCTGCCGGACCGTGGCTGAAGCCGGCGCCGAAACCGGGGCATGAAGCGGCCGTGGGCTCGCTGGCCGGTTCCTTGGCGCAGTTTCTCACCGCCATCTATGGCGGCTTCTTCGGCGCCGGCATGGGCGTGATGATGCTGGCGACGCTTGGCCTTACCCAGGCCGGCGACTATCACCGGCTGAACGCGCTGAAGAACATGCTGGCCATGGTCATCGCTGCGGTGGCGATCGTCGTCTTCGTTTCTGGTGGCGTCGTCGCCTGGCCACAGGCGATCATCATGATCCCGGGCGGCGCGCTGGGCGGTTATGCCGGCGTCTGGATCGCCAAGCGTGTGCCGCAGAACGCGGTGCGTGGCTTCGTCGTCGCCGTCGGTCTCTTTTTGGCCTTTTACTACTTCACCAAAGGCTGAGCGCTGAGCAGGTCGGGTCGCCTTTCCTTGGTCAGCGTTTCGGACTGAGCCCGCCGCCATGCGGCGATCTTCTTGTGGTTGCCCGAAATCAACACCTCGGGAATCTCGCGGCCTTCAAACTCCTGCGGCCGCGTGTAGTGCGGATGTTCGAGCAGGCCGTTTTCGAAACTCTCTTCCTCGCCTGACACCGCATTGCCCATCACGCCGGGCAACAGCCGCACCATGGCATCGAGTAGCACCAGCGCCGCCGGCTCGCCGCCCGAGAGGATGAAATCGCCGATGGAGACTTCCTCCAATCCCCGCGCGTCGATCACCCGCTGGTCGACGCCTTCGAAACGCCCGCACAGGATGACGGCGCCCGGCCCGGCGGCCAGTTCGCGCACGCGGGCCTGAGTCAGCGGTTTGCCGCGCGGGCTCATCAACAGCCGTGGCCGCGCGTCGCCCGGCGGCGACGTGTGGTCGATGGCTTTCGCCAAAACATCGGCGCGCATCACCATGCCCGCGCCGCCGCCGGCCGGCGTGTCGTCGACGGTGCGATGGCGGTCGGTGGCGAAGTCGCGGATCTGGATCGCCTCCAGCGACCATGTGCCGGCCTCGAGCGCCCGCCCAGCCAGCGACAGGCCGAGCGCGCCCGGGAACATTTCGGGATAGAGTGTCAGCACGGAGGCGAAAAAACTCACCGGTTGCCCCCGGCGTCGCTCGGTCCGCGCGGCCTGCCCTTCGGATCGAAATTTTCTTCGCGCGAGCCATCGCCATCCTCGTCGTCGACAAGCCCGGCGGCTGCTGGATCGACGCGGACAAAACCCTCGGCGATCGACACCTGCGGCACGGCGGCCTGCGTGAACGGAATCAGCACGCCCTTGCGCCCGCCCAGCGTAACATCGAGAATGTCGCCGCCGCCGAAATTGTGCACCGCGACCACCTTGCCGAGCGCGGCACCCGTGTCGTCCCGGACTTCCAGGCCGACGAGGTCGGCATGATAGAATTCGTCTTCGTCGCCGTCGTCCGGGAGCATCGAGCGATCGACAAACAGCTCCGTGCCGGCCAGCGCCTCGGCCGCGTTGCGGTCGGCAATGCCCTTGAAGCGGACCACGACGACCGTGTTGGCGGGCCTGATGTCGATGATCTGGAAGGCGCGGCCGTCCCTGGCATAGAGCGGGCCGTAGTCGGCCAGCGCCAGCGGCTCACCGGTAAAGGTCTTCACCCGCAATTCGCCCTTGATGCCGTGGGCGGCGCCGATCACGGCCATCTGGACAGGGTTCTGGGGCTTGCTCATGGCGAAATATCCTTTGGCCTGCTCTAGCCCCACGCGGCTGTCATTTCAATGACGGGCTCTTCACCGCTTCCTAACCCGAATACCCGAAAATGCCGCCATGCAGGAATTCCTCATCCCGGCCAAACCCGATCTCCAGGCGGCGCGTGAAAGCTGGCTGAAGATGCTCGCGCGAGAACGTCGGCTGTCACCTGAGACCGTCGAAGCGTATGAGCGCGACACGCGCCAGTTCCTGCATTTCCTCACCGGCCATTGCGGCGGCTCGCCCGGCATTTCGGACATCGCCAATCTCCGCCCGGCCGATCTGCGCGGCTTCCTCGCGGCGCGGCGCAATGCCGGTGCCGGCGCCCGCACGCTCGGCCGCGGGCTGGCCGGCATCCGCTCTCTGCTGCGTTTCCTTGAGCGGCGCGGCCTTGCCAATGCGGCAGGTGCGGCAGCCCTTCGCGCGCCGCGCCAGCCCAAATCGCTGCCCAAGCCGCTGACAGCGAGCGATGCAAAACATGTCGTTTCCATCGAGGGCCAATTGGCGGAGGAACCCTGGATCGCTGCCCGCAACGCCGCCGTGCTGACGCTGCTCTACGGCTCCGGCCTGCGTATTTCCGAGGCACTCGGTCTGGCCGGCGCCGATCTGGCGTCGGCGACCGACACCGTGCTGCGCGTCATCGGCAAGGGCGGCAAGACACGGCTGGTGCCTGTGCTGCCGGTAGCGCTGCGGGCGATTGCCGAATACCGCCGGCTCTGCCCCTATCACCTCGACCCGAAGGGCCTGTTGTTTCGCGGCGCGCGCGGCGGCCCGCTCAACCCGGCCATCGTTCAGCGCGACATGGCCAAGCTGCGCTCGGCGCTGAACCTGCCCGACACAGCGACGCCGCATGCACTGCGCCATTCCTTCGCCACCCATCTGCTCGGCCGCGGCGGCGACCTGCGCACCATCCAGGAACTCTTGGGCCACGCCAGCCTGTCGACGACGCAGATCTACACCGGCGTCGACACGGCGCAGCTACTTGAAATCTACGAATCGGCGCATCCACGGGCATAAACCCTTCAATTTCGCCGTGCAGGTTAACCGTTTTGCCGCTTTTCAGTCCTAAAACGGAACCATGAAACGCGTCATCGCCATCGCCGACCGTGCAGCTCACGTCTCGCTGAAGCTGCTTGTTGCGCTCAACGTCCTGTTTTTCCTGTCGTTCCTTGCCGTCTTGCTGTTCGCGGCCGGCAGGGCGCATGCGGAAATCCCGACCTGCAGCGGCGCCGACATGCTGTCGGCGTTGCAGAAGAACGATCCGGCGACCTACCGCAAGATCGAGACGGAAGCGGCCGCGACGCCGAACGGCAAGGGCCTGTTGTGGAAGCTGGAAAAGCCGGGCGAAAAACCATCCTTCCTGTTCGGCACCATGCACATGACCGACCCGCGCGTCACCACGCTGCCAGCGGACGCGCAGAAGGCTTATGACGCCGCCGGCACCATCGTCATCGAAACCACCGACGTGCTCGACAAGCAGAAGATGATGGTCGCGATGCTCAAGGAGCCGGACCTGATGATGTTCACCGATAGCACGACGCTGGCGTCGCTGCTGTCGCCCGACGATGCGGCGGCCATGAACACCGCGCTCGACGCGCGCGGCATCCCGCCGGCGACCGTTGCCAAGATGAAGCCGTGGATGCTCTCGGCAATGATGGCACTGCCGGCCTGCGAACTTGCCCGCCAGTCCGGCGGCGCGCCGGTGCTCGACGTCAAGCTGGCGGAGGGTGCAAAGGCTGCCGGCAAGCCGGTGGAAGGATTGGAGACGGCTGAAAGCCAGCTGCGCGCCATGGCCTCGCTGCCGCTTGCCTTTCACATGAAGGGTCTCGTCGACACGCTGAAGCTCGGCGACAAGGTCAACGACATCAACGAAACCATGATTGTGCTCTACCAGCGCGGCGACACCGGCATGTTCTGGCCGCTGTTTCGTGCCGCTATGCCAGAAGGACAGGACGACCCCGCAGGCTATGCGGCGTTCGAGGAAACCATGATCACCAGCCGTAACAAGGTGATGGTCGAGCATGCCGGGCCGATCCTTGCCAGGGGCAATGCCTTCATGGCGGTCGGCGCCCTCCACCTTCCCGGCCCCGAAGGCCTGGTCGAGGATTTCCGCAAGGCCGGCTATACCGTCACGCCTGTCGGACTTTAGTTTTACTTGACCAGTATCTGAGCCAGCATCGCCGGAACGATGATCCGGTGAAACGGCATGATGATCGCGAGATAGGCGCGCCCGAGCCAATTGTGCGTCTTGACGACCGTCGTTGCGGCCACCTCCTGACGACCCATGCCGAGATCCCTGACTTCAACCAGGACCCGGAAATCGAGATGCCGGTCGTCGAGGCCAAGCACGACCTTGCCGGGAAACTGGCTGAGGAGCGGAAATATTCCGATCCGGCCGAACGGCAACACGGCAGGTTCGAGGCCCGTCTTCAGCCGGAACGGCCTGACGGCAAGATTGCGCAGCGCCGTGAGCCAGCCGACCCATCGCGGCGTTCGCCCCAAAGCCCGTTCGGCGGCACCGAGTGCGGTCAACGAAAGACCTTCGGTGATCAGCACATAGCGGTCGGCGAACTGGGCCCCAGCAAGAGCCTCGTAGTGATTCGGGACAACCTGCGCTGTGCGATTCATCACGGCAAAATCCTCTAATTCAACCATAGCAGGCACAGACTTGGTGCGCTGCGTGGCGAAACGACGCCATTCAGGCTCCGGGAAGGCAGGATTGTCCTTGTTTTTGGCGTTTTCCAACCCTAGCGTGAAACCAGTTCGATGATTGCGCGTTGATTGGTGTTGATTGATATCTTTCATCCACGGAGGACACTTTTATGGCGAACGCACCGAATCCAAACGACCCGTTCAATTCGTCCACCAACGCTCCGAGGCCAAGTGGCGGCGGTGGCGGTAGTGGTTGGCTGATTGCGCTGGTCGTCGTTATTCTGGCGGTTGTCGCGTATTATGTTTTCGGAAGAAGTGGTGGTGAGCATCCGACACCCGCCGAGCCGCCGGCGGCCAGCACACCGGCCCCAGCGCCCGCTCCGGCAGAACCAATGAAGCCGGCCGAACCTGCGCCAGCCCCGGCACCCGCAGAACCGGCACCAGCACCAGCGCCCGCTCCGGCACCAGCTCCGGCTCCAGCCCCAGCGCCGGCTCAATAAGTTGGCCCGACATCAAATACAAAACGGCCCGCTGAAAGGCGGGCCGTTTTGTTTTGGACGATGTCGGCCGTTAAATGTGGATCGGCTTGAAGAACGTCGCGAGCGCCGCCTCCTTGACCGCTTCCGACATCGTCGGATGCGCGTGACAGGTGCGGGCGAGATCCTCGGACGAGCCGCCGAACTCCATCAGCACCGCCGCCTCGTGGATCATCTCGCCGGCGCCGAAGCCGACGATGTGGACGCCGAGAACGCGATCGCTCGTCTTGTCGGCGAGGATCTTCACAAAGCCGTCGGTGTGCAGCATGGCGCGCGCCCGGCCATTGGCGCTGAACGGGAACTTTCCGACCTTGTAGTCGATACCTGCCTTCTTCAGCTCTTCCTCGGTTTTGCCGACCGAGGCGATTTCCGGAGTGGTGTAAACGACGCTCGGAATGACATCATAATTCACATGGCCGGCCTGGCCGGCAATGGTTTCCGCCACCGCCACGCCTTCGTCCTCGGCTTTGTGCGCCAGCATCGGCCCGGCAATGACATCACCGATGGCATAGATGCTGGGAACGTTGGTCCGCAGATGGCCATCGGTCTTCACCCGGCCGCGATCGTCGACCTCGACGCCGGCTTCCTTCAGCCCGAGGCTGTCGGAATAGGCGCGGCGTCCCGTCGAAATCAGCACCGCGTCGGCCTCGATGGTCTCGGCGGCACCGCCCTTGATCGGCTCGAAAGTGATGGTCGCACCCTTCTTGGCCTTGGCGACGCCGGTCACCTTGGCACCGAGCTTGAACTCGAAACCCTGCTTTGAAAGCAAGCGCTGGAACTGCTTGGAAACCTCGCCGTCCATGCCGCCCAGGATGGTGTCGAGGAATTCGACCACGGTGACCTTGGCGCCGAGCCGTGCCCACACCGAGCCGAGTTCGAGCCCGATGACACCGCCGCCGACCACCACCAGATGGCCGGGAACCTTGTCTAATGACAGCGCGCCGGTCGACGACACGACCACCTTCTCATCGATGTCGACCTTGACGCCGGGAATGCCGGCGACATCCGAGCCGGTGGCGATGACGATGTTCTTGGTCTCGATCTCCTCGACCTTGCCGTCCTCGCCGGTCACCGAGACCTTGCCGGCCGCGACCACCTTGCCGGTGCCGCGGAAACTGTCGATCTTGTTCTTCTTGAACAGGAAGGCGACGCCGTTGACGTTCGAAGACACCGTCGCGTCCTTGTGCGCCATCATCTTCTTCAGGTTCAATTTCGGCGCTGATATCTCGACGCCGAGCGTGTCGAAGGAATGGCCGGCCTCGGCGAACATCTCGGAGGCATGGAGCAGCGCCTTGGACGGGATGCAGCCGATGTTGAGGCAAGTGCCGCCGAAGGTCGCGTTCTTCTCGATCACAGCCGTCTTCAGGCCGAGCTGCGCCGCCTTGATGGCGCAGACATAGCCGCCTGGTCCCGATCCGATGATAACGACGTCATAAGCCATGATACTGTCCTTCTTGATTGGGGCTCAGCGGCCGCCGCTGACATTCAGGATCGCGCCTGTCGTATAGGACGCGGCATCGGATAGGAGATAGAGAACCGCACCCGCGACTTCATTCGCGGTGCCCGCTCTTTTCATCGGCAGTATATCGCGGAACCGTTCTATCCTGTCCGGCTGCCCGCCAGAGGCATGGATCTCGGTATCGATGAGTCCCGGCCGCACCGCATTGACACGGATGCCTTCCAGCGCGACCTCACGGGCAAGCCCGATGGTAAAAGTGTCGATGGCACCCTTGGAGGCGGCATAGTCGACAAATTCGCCCGGCGAGCCCAATGTCGCTGCCGCCGACGAGATGTTGACGATGGATCCGCCCGACCCGCCGTGGCGGGTCGACATGCGCTTGACCGCCTCGCGGGCGCAGAGGAACGAGCCGACGACATTGATGCGCATCATGCGCTCCAGCCGCGCCACGTCCATCTCGTCGACGCGCGCCTTGACGTCGACGATGCCGGCATTGTTGACGAAGGCATCGAGCCGGCCATAGGCGCGGTCGACGGCCTCGAACATGGCCACGATTTCGGTCTCGCTGCCGACATCGCCCCGGACAGCGATCGCGTCGCCGCCGGCGGCCTCGATCTCGGCGACCAGTGCATTGGCGGCATTCTGATTCGCAGCATAGTTGATCCCCAGTCGGTAACCGGCCTTCGATGCGAGCCGGCAGATCGCGGCGCCAATGCCGCGGCTGCCGCCGGTGACCAGCAACACCTTTTGCGTCCCGCTCATTCCTGGCATCCCTTCAAGGCAAACACATCCCACGGCACTTTCGAAAATCCGCTGCCGCCATAGGCGCTGGACTGCCGCAGCGAGGGCCCGAGATCGGGCAGGACCAGCGTCTTCGGCGCCTCGACGCCTTCGGCCGGCAGCAGGCCGATGCTGCCCTTGTCATCCGCCGTGTAGATGACGCCATGCCAGGGCGTACAGGCGGCAAGCTCCTCGCCGGTGACGTCGCCCTCGGGGCATTTGTACATCAGCGCGCCGTTCGGCCGCGACACGCCTTCGTTCCACATGACGATGCCGTTCAGCATCACATTGTTGTCGAGGACCATGCGGAACGTGTTGGTGACGGTCGCCGAAGTGCCGGTCGGGGTAAAATCGATCTCGCTGCCGCTTTGGGCATCGCCATAGACGGCGAGCTCGATCGGGCAGGCGGCGCGGGCGCCAGTGGCGGCCAGCAGCATGCCGACCGCGATCGATGCGATCGAAGGCACCTTGGAAAGGCTAAGGGAACGGGTCGTCATTCTGCCGCGCAGATCCCTTCCTCGGCACGCATTCAAACAGCCGGATCAGCACCAGACGTCACAGATCCAGCACCAGCCGTTCCGGATCCTCCAGGCTTTCCTTGACGCGCACCAGGAAGGTCACCGCCTCCTTGCCGTCGACGATGCGGTGATCGTAGCTCAGCGCCAGATACATCATCGGTCGGATCACGATCTGGCCGCCGACCACGACAGGCCGGTCCTGGATCTTGTGCATGCCCAGAATGCCCGACTGCGGCGCGTTGAGGATCGGCGTCGACATCAGCGACCCGTAAACGCCACCATTGGAAATCGTGAACGTCCCGCCTTGCATATCCGCGACCGACAGCTTGCCGTCGCGCGCGGCGATGCCCAGCCGGCCGATGTCCTTCTCGATCTCGGCGATCGACATCTGGTCGGCATTGCGCACCACCGGCACGACCAGGCCCTTTTCCGTGCCGACGGCGACGCCGATATGGGCGTAGTTCTTGAAGATGATGTCGGTGCCGTCGATCTCGGCGTTGACGGAGGGGATTTCCTTCAGCGCGTGGGTGACGGCCTTGGTGAAGAAGCCCATGAAGCCGAGCTTCACGCCATGCTTCTTCTCGAACACGTCCTTGTACTTGGTCCGCAACGCCATCACCGCTGACATGTCGACCTCGTTGAAGGTGGTCAGCATGGCGGCGGTCGACTGCGCTTCCTTGAGGCGGCGCGCGATGGTCTGGCGCAGCTTGGTCATGCGCACGCGTTCCTCGCGCGATGCGTCGTCACCCGAGGACGGCGCCCGCACGGCAACGGGGGCCGGTGCGGCCTTGGGCGTCTCGGCCGGCTGCGACGGCGCACCCTTGGAGATCGCGTCGAGCACGTCGCCCTTCAGCACCTGGCCGCGCTTGCCGGAACCGGAGATCTGGTCGACCGAGAGATTGCTTTCGGCGATCAGTTTCGCGGCCGCCGGCGCCGGCGGCATGCTGCGCGGCTCGACCGGGCCGGCATCGCCGGCGATCTTGGCGGTCTCGGCCGCGGCCTGCTTGCCGGTCGATGCCGCATCCGGCGACGAGGCCTGCGACACCGCTTGCGGCTTGGTAGCCGGAGCAGCGGCCGCGCTACCTGCCGAAATCGAACCCAGCAGCGCGCCGACGCCGACGGTCTCGCCTTCTTTGACGGTGATCTCGCTCAGCGTCCCGGCGGCGGCGGCGGGCACTTCCACCGTCACTTTGTCGGTCTCGAGCTCGACCAGCGGCTCGTCGGCGGCAATGGCATCGCCGACCTTCTTGAACCATTTGCCGATAGTCGCTTCGGTGACGGATTCGCCGAGAGTAGGAACGCGGATTTCGGTAGCCATTGTGCCTGTCCGTTTCTGGTCGGTTCTGTTTTGTCAGCCCAATTCTGCTCTATTGGGGCGCTCTGTTCTATTCACCAAGCGCGTCTTCGAGCAAGGCGGCGAGCTGGGCAAGGTGCTTGGACATCAACCCAGTCGCCGGCGAGGCGGCCGCCGGACGGCCGGTGTAGCGTACCCGCTGATGCTTGGCGTCGATATGCGCCAGTACCCATTCCAGATACGGGTCGATGAACGACCAGGCGCCCATGTTCTTGGGCTCCTCCTGGCACCACACCATCTCGGCATTGCGGAAGCGCGACAGTTCGGTGATCAGCGCCTTGGCCGGGAACGGATAGAGCTGTTCGACGCGCAGCAGATAGATGTCGTTGATGCCGCGCTTCTCGCGCTCCTCATAGAGGTCGTAATAGACCTTGCCCGAGCACAGTACGACGCGGCGGATCTTGGAATCCTTGGTGAGCTTGATCGCCTGGTTGGACAGCAGCTGGGCATCATCCCACAGCAGCCGGTGGAACGAGCTTTCGCCCGAGATTTCCGGCAGCGTCGACACCGCCCGCTTGTGGCGCAGCAGCGACTTCGGCGTCATCAGGATCAGCGGCTTGCGGAAGTCTCGCTTCAGCTGCCGGCGCAGGATGTGGAAGTAGTTGGCCGGCGTCGTGCAGTTGGCGACTTGCATATTGTCTTCGGCACAAAGCTGCAGGAAGCGTTCGAGCCGGGCCGAGGAGTGTTCCGGACCCTGGCCTTCATAGCCATGCGGCAACAGGCAGACGAGGCCCGACATTCTGAGCCACTTGCGTTCGCCCGACGAGATGAACTGGTCGAACACCACCTGGGCACCGTTGGCGAAGTCGCCGAACTGCGCTTCCCACAATGTCAGCGCCTTCGGCTCGGCCAAGCTGTAGCCATATTCGAAGCCGAGCACCGCCTCTTCCGACAGCATCGAGTTGATGACTTCGTAGCCGGCCTGCGCTGCCGACAGATTGTTGAGCGGAATGTAGCGGGTCTCGTCGCGCTGGTCGTAGAGCACGGAATGGCGCTGCGAGAAGGTGCCGCGTTCGGAATCCTGTCCCGACAGGCGGATCGGATTGCCGTCGAGCAGGATGGCGCCGAAGGCCAGCGCCTCGGCCGTCGACCAGTCGATGCCTTCGCCGGATTCGATCGCCTGGCGGCGGTTCTCGAGGAAGCGGATGATCGTCTTGTGCGCTTCGAAATCCTTCGGCACCTCGGTCAGCTTCTTGCCGATTTCCTTCAGCGTCTTGACCGGCACGGCGGTCTTGCCACGCCGCTGTTCGTCCTGGTTGTCGGCCGTGCGCAGGCCCGACCAGGCGCCGTCGAGCCAGTCGGCCTTGTTGGGCTTGTAATGCTGGCCGACTTCCCACTCGGATTCCAGATGCGCCCGCCAGTCGGCCTTGAGCTGGTCGAGTTCGGCCTGGGTGATGTGGCCCTCGGCGATCAGCCGGTCGCCATAGATCTGCACCGTCGTCTTGTGGGTGCGGATGTTGCGATACATGATCGGCTGAGTGAAGGCTGGCTCGTCGCCCTCATTGTGGCCGAAGCGGCGGTAGCAGAACATGTCCACCACAACAGGCTTGTGGAACTTCATGCGGAATTCGATCGCCACCTTGGTGGCATGTACCACGGCTTCCGGGTCGTCGCCATTGACGTGGAAGATCGGCGCCTCAATCATCTTGGCCACATCGGACGGATAGGGCGACGAGCGCGAGAAGCGCGGATTGGTGGTGAAGCCGATCTGGTTGTTGATGATGAAATGCAGCGTGCCGGCGACGCGGTGGCCACGCAGGCCGGACAGGCCGAGGATTTCGGCGATCACGCCCTGGCCGGCGAAGGCGGCGTCGCCGTGCAGCAAGAGCGGCAGCACCTTGGCGCGCTCTTCCAGCGGCACGATTTCCTCGCGGCTGCGGCCGAACAGATAATCCTGCTTGGCGCGCGCCTTGCCCATCACCACCGGATCGACGATTTCCAGATGCGAGGGGTTGGCGGTCAAGGACAGATGCACCTTGTTGCCATCGAACTCGCGGTCCGACGAGGCGCCGAGATGGTACTTGACGTCGCCCGAACCCTCGACTTCGTCGGGCGCGGCCGAGCCACCCTTGAACTCGTGGAAGATGGCGCGGTGCGGCTTGGCCATCACCTGGGACAGCACGTTCAGCCGGCCGCGATGCGCCATGCCGAGCACGATTTCCTTCATGCCGAGCTGGCCGCCGCGCTTGATGATCTGCTCCAGCGCCGGGATCAACGCTTCACTGCCATCGAGGCCGAAACGCTTGGTGCCCTTGTACTTGACGTCGATGAACTGTTCGAAACCTTCGGATTCGACCAGCTTCTGCAGGATCGCCTTCTTGCCGGTGGCGGTGAAGGAGATCTCCTTGTCAGCGCCCTCGATGCGCGCCTGGATCCAGGCCTTTTCCTCGGGATCGGAAATATGCATGAACTCGACGCCCAGCGTCGAGCAATAGGTGCGGGTGAGGATTTCCAGCATTTGCCGGATGCTGCCGAATTCAAGCCCGAGCACATTGTCGAGGAAGATCGGTCGGTCATAATCGGCTTCGGTGAAACCGTAATTTTCTGGCGACAGTTCGTTGTAGTCCTCAAGCGGCTTGGCGATGCCGAGCGGGTCGAGATTGGCATGCAGATGGCCGCGCATGCGGTAGGCGCGGATCATCATGATGGCGCGCACGGAATCGCGTGTCGCCTGGTGCACATCGGCGTCGGAAAGGACGACACCGTTGGTGACCGCCTTGTCCTTGACCTTCTTTTCGATCGCCTTCTCGACGATACCCCAATTGCCGTCGAGCGCCGACACCAGTTCGCCATTGGCCTGCAGCGGCCAGGAGGGCTTCGCCCATGAGGCGCCCTTGGCATTCTTGCGCACATCGCCGGCATCGTCCTTCAGCCCGGCGAAGAACTCCTGCCATTCGGGATTGACCGAGGCTGGATCGTCCTCATAGGCGGCATAGAGCGCGTCGATGTAATCGGCATTGCCGCCATAGAGGAAAGAGGTGAGCGAAAACTGGTCGTTGGCCTGATCTTGTCTTGCCATTTTTGTCCGCGGAGCCCGGCTCCGTCTCCTGTTTGAGCGAATAGGGAGTAGCGAATAGCGAGTAGGGATTGCCCCGTGGTCGCGCCGCTACTCTGTTTTCCCTATTCGCTATTCACTACTCGCTACTCGCTTTAACCCTTGATCGCCTCGACCAGGGTCGTGCCCAGCCTTGCCGGCGAGGGCGACACCTTTATTCCGGCCGATTCCATTGCCGCGATCTTGTCCTCGGCACCGCCCTTGCCGCCGGAGATGACCGCGCCCGCATGACCCATGGTGCGGCCGGCCGGCGCCGTGCGCCCGGCGATGAAGCCGGCCATCGGCTTCTTGCGGCCACGCTTGGCTTCGTCCTTGAGGAACTGCGCGGCGTCTTCCTCGGCCGAACCGCCGATCTCGCCGATCATGATGATCGACTTGGTCTCGTCGTCGGCGAGGAACATCTCGAGCACGTCGATGAACTCGGTGCCCTTGACGGGGTCGCCGCCAATGCCGACGGCGGTGGTCTGGCCGAGGCCGACATTGGTGGTCTGGAACACAGCCTCATAGGTAAGCGTTCCCGAGCGCGAAACAACGCCGACCGAGCCCTTGCGGAAGATGTTTCCGGGCATGATGCCGATCTTGCATTCGTTAGGCGTGAGCACACCCGGGCAGTTCGGGCCGATCAGCCGCGAGGTCGAGCGGTCGAGCCGCGCTTTGACCCTGATCATGTCCATCACCGGTATGCCTTCGGTGATGCAGATGATCAGTGGGATCTCGGCCTCGATCGCCTCCAGGATCGCCTCAGCCGCACCCGCCGGCGGCACATAGACAACGGAGGCATTGGCGCCGGTCTTTTCCTTGCCCTCGGCGACGGTGGCAAAGATCGGCAGGCTCTCGCCCTTGGAACCGGTCCAGGTCTCGCCGCCCTTCTTGGGATGGATGCCGCCGATCATTTTTGTGCCGTGATAGGCCAGCGCCTGTTCGGTGTGGAACGTGCCGGTCTTGCCGGTCAGGCCCTGCACCAGCACCTTGGTGTTCTTGTCGACGAGAATGGACATGGGTGATAACGCCTCTGGATTCAGCGATTACAAGAAAGGATTGACGGCTCGTACCGAGCCATAAACCTGGTTGTGGTTGAGATCCTCGGTGTAGAAAATCGGCGCACCGAGATACCCGGCCGCGGCGAGAAGTGCGGCGTCGTAGTAGTGAATTCCATAACGGCGCGCGAGGTCCAGCCCAGAGCGGACGTAGCTTTCGTCGACGGGTACCAAAGGACAGGTCCCGAGGAGAACCAGCCACTGGTCGAGCAGGTCATCGCCCAGAAGGGATTTCGCTCGCGACACTGCGGCGAATTCGGCCAAAGTTTGCCCCGACACGCCAAAGATGGTGCTCGATACCAGTTCTGCGGCGATCGGCGCGCGGCGTGGATCACGATTCTTCTCCGAAGCCGCGTAGATCAGGACGTTCGTGTCGAGAAAGCAATCGATCCTCCCGGTCGGCATAGGCGTCCCTTCGATCCCACTTGTAAGGGGTGTCGGCGCTGTCGCCCCGTCTCGCGGCCTCGTCCATGAGTCGCTTCATTCCCGCCTTGGCCCAGGCCATCCGGTCTTCCTGCTCGACTTCATGCGCAAGCAGTGAACGAATGAGGGCGTTGAGCGTGGTGTTGCGACGTCCGGCAAGGCCTCGCGCCTTTTCGAGCAGAGCGTCGTCCATGGCTAGGGTGACATTCTTCATCGCTTGTCTCCACATAAATACACAGCCAATATATGTGTGATTATGTGTATTTTTTCAACCGCCATGCCCACGATCTGCATCGCTCAGCCTTCCCCTAACTCGGAAGGCGAGACGCGCCGGTAAACGCCGCTCACCATGTCCTGCCAGGCATCGCTGCCGGCAGGTTTGAACTGCAATCGCATGCGGTAGACGTCGGCACCGTCGAAAACATACGTCACGCGCGCGACGCCGCGCGGCGACGACCGCTCCAGAGTGAGTTCGTTGCTGTTCCACGTGCCCGTGGCCGGCGCCGCCGGCACGAAGCCCATCGAGTCGAACTGATGCATGGTGGCGATGCTGTTTTGCTGGTCGAAGCCAAACACGCTGTGCGCGCCGAACGAGACCGTGCCGTCGCGACGCTGGCGATAGCGCTGCACCACGAACAGCCCGCCGAACTGTGCCTCAGCCAGCACTTCGGAAGTCGCCGTGCCGGCATCGGTCCATTGGGTTGCCGCCACCTCTTCCTCACCACGCCACGCGCCGACCAGCGCCTGCAGGCGCTGGTGATCGGCCGAGAGCGAGGAGAAGGCGGCTGCGTTCATGGGTCAGAGCCGCTTCAGATCGGCGACTGTGAGGTCGCTCTTGGCGTTGCCGGTGTTGAGCGTCGTCGCCGGCTCGAACATCAGCACGACAGGTTCTTCGCTGAGCGAGCGCGGCCGATGCTCGACGGCGCGCGGCACAACGATGAACTCGCCGCTGGAGAGTTCCACCGTGCCGTCGCGAAAATCGATGGCGATGCGCCCGCGCAGCACGAGGAAGGCTTCGTCCTCATTGTCATGCGCGTGCCAGTCGAAGACATCGCCGAACTTGGCGATCTTGACCTGGGCATCGTTGACGTCGCCGGCGATATGCGGATCGAAGACCTTTTTGATCTTTTGATCCGCCGCCTCGACCAGGTTTATCTTGTGCGGAGGCACCAGATCAGCCCTTCACCGCCGCCACGATCTTCTTGGCTGCATCGTCGAGGTCATCGGCAGACACCACGTTGAGGCCGCTGTCGTTGATGATCTTTTTGCCGAGTTCGGCATTGGTGCCTTCCAGGCGCACCACCAGCGGCACTTCCAGGCCGACTTCCTTGACCGCGGCAATGACGCCCTCGGCAATGATGTCGCACTTCATGATGCCGCCGAAGATGTTGATCAGGATACCCTTGACCGCCGGATCCTTGGTGATGATCTTGAACGCCGCCGTCACCTTCTCCTTCGACGCGCCGCCGCCGACATCGAGGAAGTTGGCAGGTTCGGCGCCATAGAGCTTGATGATGTCCATCGTCGCCATGGCAAGGCCGGCGCCGTTGACCATGCAGCCGATATTGCCGTCCAGCGCGACATAGGCGAGGTCGTATTTCGACGCCTCGATCTCCTTCTCGTCCTCTTCGGTGGTGTCGCGCAGTTCGAGAACGTCCGGGTGGCGGAACAGCGCGTTGTTGTCGAACGACACCTTTGCGTCGAGCACGCGCAGCCGGCCGTTCTTCATGACGATCAGCGGATTGACCTCGAGCAGGCTCATGTCCTTCTCGACAAAGGCCTTGTAGAGGATCGGGAACAGCGTATCGCCGTCCTTGGCCGCGTCGCCGTCGAGCTTCAGCGCACCGTTGAGCGCCTTCAGATCGGCCGATGTGACGCCCTTTTCCGGATCGATGGCGACAGTGATGATCTTTTCCGGCGTGTCGTGGGCGACCGCCTCGATGTCCATGCCGCCTTCGGTCGAGACGACGAAAGCAACGCGGCCGACCGAGCGGTCGACGAGGATCGACAGATAAAGCTCGCGTTCGATGTCGGCGCCGTCCTCGATGTAGAGGCGGTTGACCTGCTTGCCGGCCGGGCCGGTCTGCTTGGTCACCAGCGTGTGCCCGAGCATCTCATTGGCGTTGGCGACGACGTCGGCCACCGACTTGGCCAGCCGCACACCGCCCTTGGCGTCCGGGCCAAGCTCCTTGAATTTGCCCTTGCCGCGGCCGCCGGCATGGATCTGGCTCTTCACCACATAGAGGGGACCCGGCAGCGCCTTGGCTGCGGCTTCCGCCTCGCTCGCCTTGAACACCGGCACGCCTTCGGCCACCGGCGCCCCGAAAGACTTCAGCAGCGCCTTGCCCTGATACTCATGGATGTTCATCTGGATTCTCTCCGGGTTACTTGGCGGCGAGTTGCGGGGCGATCTTGACGCAGGCCTCGGTCAGGCCCTGCACCGTCGCCACCGAACTGTCGAACATCTTCTGCTCGCTCTTGTTGAGCTCGATCTCGATGATGCGCTCGACGCCGCCGGCGCCGATCACCACGGGAACGCCGACATAGGTGTTCTTGACGCCATACTGGCCGGAGAGATACGCGGCGCATGGCAGCACGCGCTTCTTGTCCTTGAGATAGGCTTCGGCCATCGAGATCGCCGAGGCGGCCGGCGCGTAATAGGCCGAGCCGGTCTTGAGCAGACCGACGATCTCGGCGCCGCCGTCGCGGGTGCGCTGCACGATCTGGTCGAGCCTCTCCTTCGAGGTCCAGCCCATCTTGACGAGATCAGGCAGCGGAATGCCGGAAACCGTCGAATATCGGATCATCGGCACCATGGAATCGCCGTGGCCGCCAAGCACGAAGGCGGTGACGTCCTCGACCGAGACCTTGAATTCGTCGGCCAGGAAATAGCGGAAGCGCGCGCTGTCGAGCACGCCGGCCATGCCGACGACATGGCTCTTCGGCAGGCCGGAGAACTTCTGCAGCGCCCAGACCATCGCGTCGAGCGGGTTGGTGATGCAGATGACGAAGGCTTTCGGTGCGTACTTCTTCAGCCCGGCGCCGACCTGTTCCATGACCTTGAGGTTGATGCCCAAAAGATCGTCGCGGCTCATGCCCGGCTTGCGCGGCACGCCGGCGGTGACGATGCAGACATCGGCACCCTCGATGCCGGCATAGTCGTTGACGCCGGTGAGGCGGCTGTCGAAGCCATCGACCGGCGACGACTGCGCGATATCGAGCCCCTTGCCTTGCGGGATACCCTCGGCAATATCGAACAGCACCACGTCGCCGAGGTCCTTGAGGCCGATCATGTGGGCGAGCGTGCCGCCAATCATGCCAGAGCCGATGAGCGCTATCTTGTTGCGTGCCATGTGAGGAGATTTTCCCTTTGTCTGTGACGACGCCCAAATCTCAGACGACTTGGTTGACGAAGTCGAGGAAGAGGCCGGAATGCTGCGGGGACCCGCGAGATTTCGCCGCATCCAGTAGCCCCGGTGGAAAATATATTCAATCGATTATTTTCGAGTGAATAATTTCAATCGGTTAGAAACATTGGGGTTTACGTAAACGTCAAAGTTCGTAAGCCGACTTCGGAGGTTTACACAATGAATATGGAAATCAGAAGGCTGTTTCCAGGCTATGACGCCCTTGTGATGCGGGTGGCAGAGGATGTGTTTGTCCTGCCGGACATCTCCCGCAAGGAGGGAGATCGGCAGCTTCGTCGCTTCGCCACCCTCTTGCGTCGTTGGAGATTGGCGAAAGCCGGCGAGACATCGATCTCCCCACTTGCGGGGGAGATGTCCGGCAGGACAGAGGGGGGTGTGAAGGAACGCTACAGATCCGCCTTCTGGGGTTCCATCTCTATGCCTGCGCCTGCTGCGCTTCCGGCGTCGCCTTCACCTTCTGCCGTTCCGCCCAATCCTCCAGCCAGTCGCGGCTTTGCATCTCGATCAGGCGCGATGCCGTGCGCTCGAATTCGAAGACCTCGACGCCGCGTTTGGCCACATAAAGCTGCGGCGGCGGTGCTTCGGCGCTCACCACCAGCCGCACATGATGGTCATAGAGTGTGTCGATCAGAAGGATGAAGCGCTTGGCCTCGTTGCGTTTGCCTTCGCCGAGCACCGGGACGTGGTCGATGAAGATGGTCGAAAAGCGACCGGCGATCGCCAAGAAATCGCGCGCGCCGAGCGGCTTTTCACAGAGATCGCTGAAGGAGAACCGCGCCGCATCGCCCGCCGCACGCGGCACGGCCACTTGCCGGCCTTTGAGGGTCAACGAGATCTGGGCCTCCGGCACGCCACGTGTCATGGCTTGCCAGGCTTCGTCGAGTATCTGGTCGGCTGCCGCATCGACCGGCGTGACATAGACCGGCGTGCGGACGAGCTTTTCCAGCCGATAGTCCTTGTCGGCGTCGAGCGAGAGCACCTGTGCATGCCGCTGCAGAATGCCGATGAAAGGCAGGAAAAGCTGGCGGTTCAGCCCGTCGCTGTAAAGATCTTCCGGCGCCACGTTCGAGGTGGCGACCAGCACCACGCCGCTGGCAAACAGCGCCGAAAACAGCCGCGACAGGATCATCGCGTCGGCAATGTCGGTAACCGAGAACTCGTCGAAGCACAGCACCCAGGCCTGCTCGGCAAGCGCCTTGGCCACGGGCGGGATCGGATCGTCTTCCCTTACGTCGCCATTCTTGCGCGCCTGCCGGTGCTTCTGGATGCGATCCTGCACATCGGCCATGAAGTCGTTGAAATGGACGCGGCGCTTGCGTCGCACCGGCAGCAGGTCGAAGAACATGTCCATCAGCATGGTCTTGCCGCGGCCGACGCCGCCATGGATGTAGAGGCCTTTGACGGCCTCATGCGTCTCGCGCCTGCGGGCAAACAGCCAGCCCAGGGCACTGGACTTTTGTGCCAGCCGCTTCGCCGAAATCTCGTCGGTCAGCCGGTCGAGCGCGGCAGCGATCCGCTCCTGCGCCGGATCGCGGCCGATCGCACCGGTTTCCACCAGATGGTCGTAGCGCTGCCTGACGGTCACATGGGTCTGGAGGCCGTCACGCAGATGCATCGGTCACGTCGTTCCGGAGCAATTCCAGGAAAGTGTGTGGCGGTTTCCGTTCGGAATTGCGTAGAGCCAAAAAATAAGAGGATACCAAGCTTATCTTGTAAGCGAAATCGGCTGGCCGTTGGACGTCTGGCCGTCGAATTTCGAGCCGCCCGAGGAATAGAGCCGCGCCAGCGCGCCACCATTCTCGTCATAAAGCGTCAGTTGCTTGCCGGCGACGTTCCACGACTTGATGCCGTCGATCGGCGCCGGGCAATGCAGCGGCCCGGCGCGGAAGCCGGCGCCGAACTTGGTCTGCGGCGTCGCCACCTTGCAGCTCTGGCCCGAAACGCTGGCGTTCCAGACACCGGCGACGCTGGCGGCGTTGAGGTCCGAGGCTCCGGCGGGCGCCGTACCGTCCGGCGGCAGCGAGGCAACCTGCGTATTCGCCGGCGCGGTCGGGAATTGCGACGGGTCCGTGGTTCCGGGCGACGCCGGCGGCGGCAGCTGGTTCGCGGTCACCTTGCCGGCGGGCGCGGCCTCCAGCGGTGCCGGCTGCTGGTCATCCATCGACGAGAAGCGTGAGGTCGAACAGCCGCTCGCAACGAGCGCGGCCAGCGATACGGCCACCAGACCGGTTTTCGAAAAAGTCATTCCAACCTCCGTCGGATCCGGCTGGGGGGAAGCCGTCCGCACAATCTCACCCCCACCAAGATGGAGAAGGTGGCGAAATTTCAACCCGATATGGTTAAAATACGGTTTGCGGCAAGATTTGTTGCAAATTTATCGCAATCGCGATGAGCATGGGCCGCTTGTCGCGCGTCGCCCTGAGATTGACACCGTACCGCCCTGGCATTCGGCGGTCAAATGCTTGCGCAGGCAGGCATAGCGCCTATGTCAGGGAGACGAAACCTGCTGGAGCCGCAAAATTGGCCGCGAGAAAGAGAGCCGCCAATCGCTATTACAGCGGCCCGCCCAGCGATCATTTCGACGGCACCCTGTTCTTCAATCCCGGCGGCCAGCTGCCCGGCCGTTTCGCCGACCTGCTGAAATGGCAGTTGAATGGCAAGCGCTCGAAATGGCCGGCGGCGAATCCAAGCCCCTTTCCACAGGCAAAGCCGTCCGCGAAGGTCGAAGGCGCCGCGCTTGATGTGACGATGGTCGGCCATTCCACCTTGCTGGTTCAGACGGCCGGCCTGAACATCCTCACCGACCCGGTCTGGTCGCAGCGCGCGTCACCGCTTTCCTTCGCCGGACCAAAACGCATCAATCCGCCAGGCATCGCCTTCGCCGACCTGCCACCGATCGACCTCGTCCTGGTCAGCCACAACCATTATGACCATCTCGACCTCGCCACGCTGAAGCGGCTGAAAGCCAGTCACGACCCGCTGGTGCTCACCCCGCTCGGCAACGATGCCGTCATCGGCGATGCTATCCCCGGCATGCGGCTGTCGGCGCATGATTGGGGCGATAGGGTCGAGGTCGGCAACGGCGTCGCGGTCCATGTCGAGCCGGTGCACCACTGGTCGGCGCGTGGCGCCCGCGACCGGCGCATGGCGCTGTGGGCCGGCTTCGTCATCGAAACGCCTGATAGCAAGCTCTATTTCGCCGGGGACACCGGCTTCCATGATGGCATCAACTACCGGCTGATGGCTGAGAAACATGGTGGCTTCCGCTTCGCCATCCTGCCGATCGGCGCCTATGAGCCGCGCTGGTTCATGGCGCCGCAGCACCAAAACCCTGGGGAGGCTGCGCAAGGCATGACACTGTGCAACGCCGCCTATGCCGCCGGCTGCCATTGGGGCACCTTCCAACTCACCGACGAACCGATAGACGAGCCGGCACGAAAATTGACCGAGGCGCTCGAGGATCAAGGCATCCCACGAGAGCGCTTTCGCGCCTTGCGGCCCGGCGAAGTCTGGGCCGTGCCTTGAGCGGCAATGCTGCTCGCTATGGCCAACTCAACGTCGGCGGTTTCGCCCGAAGGAGTTCGAACAAGACGGCATCCTTCATCACCGATGTCGAGATCGCCGGCTGTTTCGCCGTGAATCTGGCCTCACAAGCCGACGGGAACCCAAGCGCGGCAGCCGCGTTTTTCATATGGTTTCAAAACGTGTCGGTTTGCGAGGCATTCCCATGCTCAAATGGATCATCATTTTGCTGATCATCGCCGCGGCGGCGAGCTTGCTCGGCATGCCGGCGCTGGCCGGTGCTGCCGCCACCGGTGCGCGCATCCTCATCGGCATCGTTCTGATCATCTTCCTGCTGATGGTACTGGGCATTTTCGCGGTGACGTAAAGCGGCTCTGCACTGGTAATTCCTGACCGTTTCCGCCATATAGCGCCAATCGGACACGGAATTTTCGGAGCAATGGCCAGCACTGCCCCTTTCGCCAAGATGAACGGCATTGGTAACGAGATCATCGTTGCCGACATGCGTAGCCGTGCCGATCGGGTGACGGCGACTGCGGCAATCGCGCTGAACGCCGATGCCGCGACAAGGTTCGACCAGATCATGGCGATCCACGACGCCAGGACGCCAGGGACCGCCTTTTTCGTCGACATATTGAATTCCGACGGAACCAGTGCGCAGGCCTGCGGTAATGGCATGCGCTGCGTCGTCCAGGCGCTCGCCGCCGAGACCGGCCAGAAGACCTTCACCTTCGAGACCGTTGCCGGCATCCTCAATGCGCGCGAACATGCCGACGGGTCGATCTCGGTCGACATGGGCACGCCGCGTTTCGGCTGGCAGGACATTCCGCTGGCCGAGGAATTCCACGACACCCGCATGATCGAACTGCAGATCGGCCCGATCGACGCGCCGGTGCTGCATTCGCCCTCGGTCGTCTCGATGGGCAACCCGCATGCCATCTTCTGGGTCGACCGCGACGTCTGGTCCTACGAGCTCGACCGCTTCGGCCCGCTGCTCGAGAACCACCCGATGTTCCCCGAGCGCGCCAACATCACCATCGCTCAGGTCACCTCGCCCGAGACCATGGTCATCCGCACTTGGGAGCGTGGCGCAGGCCTGACCAAGGCCTGCGGCTCGGCCTCCTGCGCCGCCGTGGTCGCAGCCGCCCGCACCAACCGGACCGGTCGCAGCGTCAGCCTGTTGACCCCCGGCGGCGGCACGCTGCATGTCGAATGGCGCGACGATGACCACGTCATCCTCACCGGCGCCGCCGAATGGGAATTTTCCGGCAGCTTCGATCCGTCGACCGGAACGTGGGCCCGCGACACCGAAAGCGCGGCCTGATGTCCGCTCTGTCCAAGAGCCCGGTGTCCAAGGGCATCGATGTGGTGACTTTTGGCTGCCGGCTGAACACCTATGAGTCCGAGGTGATGCGACGCGAGGCTGAAACCGCCGGCCTCGGCGCGCTGGAAGGCGGCGCCGTGATCTTCAACACCTGCGCTGTCACCGGCGAAGCGGTGCGCCAGGCCAAACAGGCGATCCGCAAGGCGCGCCGCGACAACCCGCAAGCCCGTATCATCGTCACCGGCTGCGCCGCGCAGACCGAGCCTGAAAAATTCGCGACCATGGACGAGGTCGATCTCGTGCTTGGCAATGAGGAGAAGCTGAAGGCGAACTCCTATCGCGCGCTGCCGGATTTCGGCGTCAACGACACCGAAAAGGCGCGCGTCAACGACATCTTTTCGGTGCGCGAAACCGCGGGCCACATGGTCGACGCCATCGAGGGCCGGGCACGCGCCTTCGTTCAGGTGCAGAACGGCTGCGACCACCGCTGCACCTTCTGCATCATCCCTTACGGCCGCGGCAATTCACGCTCGGTGCCGATGGGTGCCGTGGTCGAGCAGGTCAAGCGGCTCGCCGGAAACGGCTATGCCGAGATCGTGCTGACCGGTGTCGACATGACCAGTTTTGGCGCCGACCTGCCGGGCGCCCCGAAGCTCGGCAGGCTGGTAAAAACCATCCTCAAGCAGGTGCCCGACGTGAAGCGCCTGCGGCTGTCCTCGATCGATTCGATCGAAGCCGACGACGATCTGCTCGACGCCATCGCCACCGAGCCCAAGCTGATGCCGCATCTGCATCTGTCGCTGCAGTCGGGTGACGACATGATCCTGAAGCGCATGAAGCGCCGCCATCTGCGCGATCAGTCGATCCGCTTCTGCGAGGATGTTCGCAAGCTACGCCCCGGCATCGTCTTCGGCGCCGACATCATTGCCGGCTTCCCGACCGAAACCGACGCGATGTTCGAGAACTCGGAAAAAATCGTCGAGGAGTGTGGTCTGACCCATCTCCACGTCTTCCCGTTCAGTCCCCGCGAAGGCACGCCTGCCGCGCGCATGCCGCAGCTCCGCCGCGAATTGGTCAAGCAGCGCGCCGCCCGGCTGCGCGCCGCCGGTGAAGCCGCGTATATCAGGCATCTGTCGTCGCTGTCCGGAACCCGTCAGTCGATCCTGATCGAGCGCGACGGCCTCGGCCGCACCGAAGGGTTTACGCTTGCCGCACTCGGCACGGGCGTGCCGGGCGAGATCGTCGAGGCCGATATATCAGGCCATGACGGCGCCCGGCTGATCGCGACCCCCCTTGCCGCCCGCGCGGCCTGAGAAACGCAAAGCATGGCTGGTTTTTTCAAGAAGATATTTTCGTTCGGCAAGAAAGAGGTGGTCGAGGAGCGGATCGACGAGACCACCCCGCTGCCACCGATCAAATGGGAAGCGCTCGATACCCTGAAGCCGGCGGCCGAGCAGGTCGTTCCGGAGTTTCTGAAGCGCGACGAGCTGGAGCCCGAGGCGGAAACCGCGCCGACGCCGACAGTCGAGCCGGAGGTGGTTCCTGCGCCGGAACCGGCGCCGGAACAGCCAAAGCCCGAGCCGGCACCGACCATTCCGCCAGCACCGGAGCCGATAGTTCCGCCCGCGCCGGAACCCCTGACGGAGCCCGAGCCGGAAGAGGAACCCGCGCCTGAGACGCCTGCCGAGCCGCCGGCGCCCGAGGAAATACCAACGCCTCCCGCCGTTCCGGAGCCTGCTCCCAAACCGCAGCCGCAAGAGGTGCCGCCACCCGCGCCGACCGAGCCGGAGATCGTTCCGTCGCGCCCGGAAAAGCAACCCGAACCGGCCCCGGTCGAAGTGCCGGTCCCGCCGGTCGAGGTTCCACCGGCAAAGCCGGAGCCCGAAATTCCACCGGCGGAAATCCCAGCCCCCATTCAGCCTCCGCCGGTCGAAACGCAGCCGATCCTCGCCGAGATTGCACCGGAGCTTGAGGCCTCGCCGACGCCCCACCCTCCCCTCGATGGGGAGGGTCGACGCGAAGCGGCGGGGTGGGATGACAGCGCGGAGGCCGCTCACCGCCGAGCCGCGCTCGGGACCTCCCTCATCGAGGAGGTAGAGGGCACGCCGCCCGAAGCCCCGCCGCCCGAAGCTTCGCGGGCCGAAATCGCGCCTCCCATTCGCCAGCCTGCGCCGATCGAATCGCAGCCGGTCATTGCCGAGATCGCGCCCGAACCGCAGGCCGTCCCGCAACCTGCGCCAAAACCCGTTCCCGCTCCCGGCAAGGTGACCGTCAGCAAGAAGATCGAGCAGAAGGCCGAGCCGCAGAAGGTACCGGAGCCGGCGCCGAGGCGTTCATGGTTCCAGCGCATGAAGGACGGGCTTGCCCGATCGTCCAAGGAACTGACCGGCAACATTGCCGGCGTCTTCACCAAGCGCAAGCTGGATGAAGAGACGCTGCAGGACCTGGAGGATGTGCTGATCCGTGCCGATCTCGGCATGGAGACCGCCTTGCGCGTCACCGATGCACTGGCCGCCAGCCGCTACGGCAAGAATGTCTCCGACACCGAAGTACGCGCCATCATGGCGGCTGAAGTGGAAAAGGTGCTGACCCATGTCGCCATGCCGCTGGAGCTGGACCTGTCCCACAAGCCGCATGTCATCCTGGTCGTTGGCGTCAACGGCACCGGCAAGACCACGACCATCGGCAAGCTCGCAGCCAAGCTCACCGATGGCGGCCTGTCGGTGATGCTCGCCGCCGGCGACACGTTCCGCGCCGCCGCGATCGAACAGCTCAAGATCTGGGGCGAGCGGACGAAATCGCCGGTCATCGCCTCCAAGATCGGCGCCGATGCCGCAGGCTTGGCTTACGACGCTTTCGAACGAGCAAAAGAAGCCGGCTCCGACGTGCTGATCATCGACACCGCCGGCCGCCTGCAAAACAAGACCGAACTGATGGCGGAACTCGAAAAGATCGTCCGCGTGCTCGGCAAGCTCGATCCGGAAGCGCCACACACCGTTTTGCAAACGGTCGACGCCACCACCGGCCAGAACGCGCTCAACCAGGTCGAGATCTTCCGCAATGTCGCCGGCGTCAACGGCCTGGTGATGACCAAGCTGGACGGCACGGCACGCGGCGGTATTCTGGTGGCGATCGCGGCAAAGCACAAATTGCCGGTCTATTTCATCGGCGTCGGAGAACAGGTCGACGACCTCGAACCTTTTTCAGCAAGCGAATTCGCCAGGGCGATTGCTGGAGTAGCGTAGCAAGCATGTCCCAAAAAGTTGCAGACTTTTTGGATCAGATCATGCGTAAGAAAGAGATTCCATGAACCCACCCATTCTCGAACGCGACCCCTCCGACCCGCAAAAACAAAAGAAGGAAGGCGTCAATCCGCTGCTCAAGCTGGTGCTGGAGCTGGGGCCGTTGATGGTGTTCTTCTTCGCCAATGCGCGCGGCCAATGGCTGGTGCAGAAATTCCCTGCTCTGGCCGAGTTCGGCGGGCCGATCTTCGTCGCCACGGGCCTGTTCATGGCCGCCACGGCCATCGCGCTGATCGCCTCATGGCTGCTGATGCGCACCTTGCCGATCATGCCGATGGTGTCGGGCGTCGTCGTCTTCATCTTTGGCGCGCTGACGCTCTATCTGCAGGACGACATCTTCATCAAGATGAAGCCGACCATCGTCAACACGCTGTTCGGCGGCGTGCTGCTCGGCGGCCTTTATTTCGGCAAGTCGCTGCTCGGCTATGTCTTCGATTCGGCCTTCAGCCTGGACGCCGAAGGCTGGCGCAAGCTGACCTTCCGCTGGGGCCTGTTCTTCCTGTTCCTGGCTCTTGCCAATGAAGTGGTGTGGCGGAATTTTTCCACCGACGCCTGGGTTACCTTCAAGGTCTGGGGCATCATGCCGATCACGCTTCTGTTCACCTTCAGCCAGATGCCGCTGATCCTGCGCCATTCGCTCGAGGACAAGACCAGCAAATAGGGAGAGGGCGATGGAATTCGTCACCACGCGCGACGAACTGAGAACGATCTACAAGACGCCGCGGCCGACCGACGGCTCGATCCGCAAGGAATTGAAGGCGCTCGACGGCCATTGCCGCTCCTTCATCGGCAAGAGCCCATTCGTGCTGATCGGCTCATCCGACGGCGCCGGCAATGCCGACGTGACGCCGAAGGGCGACAAGCCTGGCTTCGCCGCCGTGCTCGACGACACCACCATCGCCATCCCCGACCGGCCCGGCAACAACCGGCTCGACACGCTGGAGAACATCCTCCTCAATCCTTCGGTCGGGCTGCTTTTCCTCATTCCCGGCATGAACGAGACACTGCGCGTCAACGGCGACGCCCGCATCACCGTCGACAGGGGCCTTCGCGATCGCCTTGCCATCGACGGCAAGGAACCGCAAAGCGTCGTCGTGGTCAGCGTCAAGGCCGCCTACATGCATTGCGCAAAAGCCTTCATGCGCTCGGATTTGTGGAAACCGGAAACTTGGTACGACCGCGCGACGCTGCCGACGCTCGGCCAGATCATGCGCGATCAGCTGGCGGTTGCCGATTCGGCCGAGGCGACCGACCGCTGGCTCGACGAGGAATACAAGAAGACGATGTGGTAGGTTTTTCGGACGACGATTCGTCCACCGGTTTCCTGCCTTGCTGAACATCCTCGCCATCTCCGGCAGCCTGCGGGCGGCCTCGACCAATTCGGCCCTGATCGCGGCACTTGCGCGCAATGCGCCGACCGGCTGTCGCATCGCCGTCTATGACGGGCTTGGCCGTCTGCCGATCTTCAATCCCGACGATGAGGGCGAGCGGACGCCGCTCGAAGCCACCGAACTGATCGACGCCGTCACCCGTGCCGACGGCGTTATCGTCTCCTGTCCCGAATATGCCCACGGCGTACCCGGCGGGCTGAAGAACGGGCTCGACTGGCTGGTATCGCGCGACGCCGCCGTCGCCAAGCCCGCCATGCTGGTGCACGCCTCGCCACGCTCGCTGTTTGCCCGCGCCGCCCTTGCCGAGATCATGCGCACCATGTCGTTCGCGCTTTGCGACGATATGCTGGAGATCGCCCTGCTCGGCAAGAAGCCGGCGGAGGTGGAGGCCGTCTTGGCCGAGCCGGAAAACCGGCAGGCTATGCGCAACGCCGTTTCAGGCTTCGCGGAGTTCATCCGCGCGCGTTGATGCCGAGCGGCGGCTGCCGATCAGAGCGAACGCGAAATGGGGTGCCGGCGATCCTTCGCGCCCCCTCTGTCCTGCCGGACATCTCCCCCACGAGGGGGAGATCGGCAGCTTCACCGCCCCGCCTGTCCTTCAACGTTGGAGATTGGCGAAAAGAGGAGATGACGGCCAATCTCCCTCCTTGTGCAGGACTGTCCGGGGAAAGTTATTCATATATGAAGGCCATCTGATTGAGGGAGGATCGGTCTCTTGGTCGGCTCGGATTGACCGGCGGCGGCTT
>NZ_JAMYQF010000066.1:0-32653 GCF_040320745.1 Mesorhizobium sp. M0621
TCAAGGTTCGACGAAAACTCGCCAATCTCAACGCCGATTATCTCGAAAATCTCATCCGTCAAAAATCAACGTTAACCTGAAGCGATTCCCCTGGGTGAGGGCACGGACGGCCAAGCTGCCAATCTCCCCCGGGGATGCCCGGCAGGGCAGAGGGGGGCGCGAAGGATCGCTGCGCAGCGATGCTGTGTCCGCCCTCCCGCGTCGTGGCCCCAGGATTCATGCTGTTCATTTCGAAGGTAAAACCTTGGAAATGCTGGCGGGACAGCGCCCCCCTCTGGCCTGCCGGCCATCTCCCCCGCGAGGGGGGAGATCGGCAGTTGGCCCTAAAGCAATCCCGCCTGCTCAGCCTCGCGGCGCAAGTTCTGCCGCGGCCTGGGGCCGATCTGCTGGATCACCAATCCGGCCGCCAGTGAGCCAAGGTCGCCGCAGGTCTGCAGGTCGCGGCCTTGCGTGTAGCCATGCAGGAAGCCTGCGGCATAGAGATCGCCGGCGCCCGTCGTGTCGACCAGTTCCTTGATCGCGGTCGCCTTGATGACCACGGTCTCGTCGCCGCGTACGATCACCGAGCCCTTTTCCGAACGCGTCACGGCGGCGATCCGGCAATCCTTGCGGATCTGTGCCAGCGCCTCGTCGAACGACGATGTCTGGTAGAGCGACTTGATCTCGTGGCTGTTGGCAAAGACGATGTCGACCGTGCCAGAGCGCATCAGGTCGAGGAACTCGTCGCGGTAGCGGTCGACGCAGAACGAATCCGACAGTGTCATCGACACTTCGCGGCCTGCCGCGTGCGCCAGCTTCGCCGTCTGTCGGATTGCTTCCTTGGCCCTCGGCGGGTCCCACAGATAGCCTTCGAAATAGGTGACCTTGGCGCCAGACGCCTTGTCGGCCTCGACATCCTCAGGGCCAAGCTCGACGCAGGCGCCGAGATAGGTGTTCATCGAACGTTCGCCGTCGGGGGTGACGAAGATCATCGAGCGCGCGGTCGGCGGCTCGCCCTTGAGCGGCCTGGTGTCGAAGGCGACGCCCTGCGCATGGATGTCGTGGGCGTAGATTTCGCCCAGCGCATCGCTGGAGACCTTGCCGAAGAAGGCGGCGCGGCCGCCGAAGCTGGCGACGCCAGCCGCCGTGTTGCCGGCACTGCCGCCGGACGCTTCGATCGCCGGGCCCATGCGGCTGTAGAGCAATTCGGCGCGCTGGGTGTCGATGAGATTCATCGCGCCCTTGATGATGCCGTTGGTCTCGAGGAACTCCTCGTCGCACTGGGCAATGATGTCGACAATGGCATTGCCGATGCAAAGCACGTCATAATCCGGCATCAAAATCTCCGCCAAAAACCCGAGCCGGCTTCTTGCCACGTCGGCCGGGCGCGGGTCTAGCGATTTGAAACCGGTTTGCCTAGAGCGCGACCCACAACTTTGGTGGATCAGGCCAGAACAGGCCAAAAGCGCATCCGCAACGAGGCGCTATGACAATTCGACCGTGGCCGAAGCATTTCATCGCGATACCACTTAAAAGCCTGGCTCAGACGATCACGTTTCAAGGCGAGCCAGCCCATGCCGACAAAGAACACGCCGACAGGGAACGACATGACCACCGATCTGGCACTGCTCGCCGTGCTGGCGGTGCTCTGGGGCGCCTCCTACACCTTCATCAAGATCGGCGTCGAAACGATTCCGCCGGTCACCTTCATTGCCGCCCGCACCCTGATCGCGGGTGGCATCCTGTTCGCCATCATCCGCTGGCGCGGGCTCGCCATGCCGGGCGATGCGGCGAGCTGGCGCCGCTTTGCGTTCCAGGCCTGCCTCAACAGCGTCATACCGTTCACCCTGATCGCCGCCGCCGAGCGCTCGGTCGACGCCGGCCTCGCCACCATCCTGAACGCGACCTCACCGATCTTCACCTTCCTCTTGACCGCGCTCATCACCCGCCACGAGCCGGTCACCTTGCGCAAGCTGATTGGCGTCGGCGCCGGCATTGCCGGCATCTGCCTCATCATCGGCACGCAGGCGCTGGGTGGTCTCGGTCACGAGTTGTGGGCGCAGTTTGCTATCGTCGCGGCGACGATCTGCTATGCCGGCGCGGCGATTTTCGGCCGTGGCTTCAAGGGCCTCGACCCGATGCTGCCGGCCGCCGGCTCGATGCTGTGCGGTGCCGTCATTCTCGTGCCGCTCAGCCTTGTGTTCGACCAGCCATGGACGCTGTCGCCTTCGACCGCGTCGATCCTGGCCCTGCTCGGCCTGTCGGTGTTTTCGACGGCGCTGGCCTTCGTCATCTATTTCCGCCTGATCCACACGCTGGGCTCGGTCGGCACCACCTCGCAAGCCTATCTGCGCGTGCCGATCGGCGTCGGTATCGGCGCCGTCTTCCTTGGCGAAAGCCTTGGTTCGACGGCATGGCTGGGCATGGGTTTTGTCGTTGCCGGCGTCGCTGCCATGACCATACCGGTTCGAAAGCCGGCGTTTGCGCGGTAGAGCAATTCCAGGAAAAGTGTGAAGCGGTTTTCCCGGGAAAAGCGCATAGCGCTTTCCCTTGGGAATTGCGTCAAAGCAAAGAACCAGCCCGCTTGTACGCGCGACCTAAGCTGCCTATCTCGGAAGCGTCCGCCGCTCGGCGGTGTTCGCTGACCGGGGTTGAAGCACGTGATTTTCGACGCAGCCCGCACTGCGGCTCTTGAGCTGCTCTCGCCTCCGTTTCGTGCCGTGTTCGTCAAGACGCTGGGCTTGACCGTGCTGGCGCTGGTGGCCTTGTGGTTCGGACTGACCAGCCTTGTCGAGTGGCTGGCGCTGCCGTGGCTGCAGACGCTGTTGCCCGGCATGCCGTCCTGGGCCGGCTGGCTCGGCGGCATCATCGCCGCCATCGCGCTCGCCTTCGGCATGGCGTTGCTCATCGCGCCGGTGACGGCTGTTGTCGCCGGCCTGTTCCTCGACGATATCGCCGAGGTGGTCGAGCGCACCGACTATCCCGGCGATCCAGCCGGCCGCGCCATGCCGGCGCTGCGCTCGCTGGTGCTGTCGATGCGATTTCTCGGCGTCGTCATCCTCGGCAACATCGTCGCCCTGCTGCTTCTGCTGGTGCCGGGCATCAACATCGCCGCTTTCTTCATCGTCAACGGCTATCTGCTCGGACGCGAGTTCTTCGAATTCGCCGCCATGCGCTTTCGCGGCGAAGAAGAGGCCAGGGCCTTGCGCAGGCACTATGCCGGCGCGGTGTTCCTCGCCGGACTGGTCATCGCTGCCTTCCTCGCCGTGCCGTTGCTCAACCTGGTGACGCCGCTCTTCGCTGCCGCCATGATGGTGCATCTGCACAAGGCGATTTCGGTGCGGGAAGTGGCTCGATCCGGATATAGGCGCACTTAACGCAGGAGAAATCCGCGTCCGAGTTCGTCATCGGCCTCGACGATGAATTCGGCCCGCCCGGAATAATAGGCGCGGCCGCCGACGCGGGCGATGATCGCATCGTGCGGGCCAGCCGTCGCCGTCCGCACCACGGCCCCGGAAAAACGCGAACCGGCAATGCTTTCGAATGTCCGCGTCTGCCCGATCGCGATTTCGCCCTCGGCATGCATGGCCGCCAGCCTTGCGGTGACGCCGGAACCGGTCGGCGAACGATCGACCTCGGCTTCGGCAAAGACGCAGATGTTTTTCGTCACCTCGCTGGAAAAGGCATCCTTTCCGTCGGTCAGGATGGTGCCGTAGAGGAAGGCGAGGTCGGCGTGTTCGGGATGCGACAGTGGGAATTCGGCCTTGAGCCGGTTCGTCAGCGCCGTTGCCGCATCAACGAAATCGCGTACCCGGTGGCGGCCGAATTCGAGCCCGAACTGGTGACAATCGGCAAGCGCGTAGAAGGCGCCGCCATAGGCGATGTCGAAGCCGATCGTGCCATGGCCCGCAAGCTCTATCGTCTGGCCGCCCGCGAACAGGAACGCCGGCACGCTTTCGAACGACACCGCGCCGGCCTTGCCGTCCCTGACCTCGACCGAAGCGACGACCAGTCCGCATGGCGCCTCGATGTTGACGGTCGTCACCGGCTCGCGTTTCGTCACCAGCCCTTCATCAACGGCATAGCGGCCGAGCGCGACGACGGCGTGGCCGCACATGGTCGAATAGCCTTCATTGTGCATGAACAGCACGGCCAGGTCGGCGCCGGGCAGGTCCGGCTCGACCAGCAAGGCGCCATACATGTCGTAATGGCCGCGCGGTTCGAACATCAGGATTTTCCTGAGATGATCGAGATGGTCGCGCACATAGGCGCGCTTTTCCAGGATCGTGCCTCTGGGGATATCTGGATAGCCGCCGGTGACGATCCTGACCGGCTCGCCGCCGGTATGCATATCGACGACGGTCAGCGTCATGCGATGGGCCTCGTCTAAGCTGAAGGTTTGCCGAACAGCGCCTGCAATTTGCCGAACGGCATGGCGGCGCGGGTGAAGCCGAAGGTGCCGTCCTGCTGGATCTCGCGCGCCGCCGTTTCCAGCATGCCATAGGCGAAATTGGTCAGCCACGGCCCCAGCGAAATGCGCTTGACGCCGGCCATGGCGAGGTCGGCGATGGTGAAGCCGGGTCTCGCCATGACATTGACCGGCTTGCCGACCGCCGAGCAGACCGTGCGGACCATCTCGACGTCGCCGATGCCCGGCGCATAGAGCACATCGGCGCCGGCCTTCTCGAAAGCCTGCAGCCGCTTGATGGTGTCGTCGAGGTCGGACTTGCCCCACAGGAAATTCTCGGCGCGCGCGGTGAAGACGAAATCGCGCTTCAGCGCGCGAGCCGCCTCCACGGCCGCCGCGACACGCTCGACGGCGTGCGCAAAATCATAGATCGGCTTGTCCGGATCGCCGGTGTGATCCTCGATCGAGCAACCGGCAAGGCCGGCCGCCTCCGCCGCGAAAATGGTTTCGGCGGCACTGGTCGGGCTGTCGCCCTTGCCCTTCTCGAGATCGGCCGAGACCGGCAGGCTGGTCGCCGCCGTCACCTCGCGGCAATGGTGGATCATCGCCTCGAAGGTCACGGCGCCATCCGGCAGGCCGCGCGAAAAGGCAAAGCCGGCGCTGGTCGTCGCCAGCGCCGTGAAGCCGAACGAGCCGAGCAGCTTCGTCGTGCCGATATCCCAGGGATTGGGCATGACGAAGGTCGAGGCATGCAGGTCGCGAAAGATCTTGCCCTTGTCCATGGTAGTTCCCCCATCATATGCGGTGTGGCTAAGCGGATTTTATCCTGCCTCTTTTGGCCGGGCAAACGAATGCGGTTGGTTCAGAAGCGTTTGGCGTTCTCTCCTGCCAATTTGTCCAGCGCGTCGGAATCCTTGGCGTAGCGCGATGTCTTCTTGTCCCAGCGATAGGTGACGGAAATCGCGTGAGACTCGGGCCTGCGCGGTTCGCCGTCGCAGCGTTCGCCGCTCATCACGGTGGCATCCGTCACGGTCACCCTGATGGCGGCATAAGGCTGGCCGTCGGCGATGGTCTCGAAGGCCACGTCCTGCTTGCGGCTGTAGGCGCACAGGTTCTCATCGAACGTAAAGATCATATCGATCAGTTCGAATTTATCGTCGCGGACCATGATCAGCGGCGTGATCACATAGTTCTGGCTCGAATTGAAATGCGCGCTCATGGTGATGAGGACGTCATCGCTGGCGCCGGCGGAAAGCTTGCCTGGTTGGCGGAAATAGGTGCTACGGTCGAGCGCGACATTGACGGCGTCGAGCAGCTTTGGTTTGGCCGCAATGTCGTAGAGCGCCAGCACGGCATAGCCTTCGGCGCTGTCGGGAGAGGCGCCGAGATCGAACAGCATGGTCGGCCGGTCCTTGCCACCAGCCTTGATGGCAAGCACCGCGGCATTGGAAAATCCCGACGTCTCGGGCGGCGAACCGCCGCTGTCCGGTCCCTCGATATGGCGCATCTCGATCGGCCGCCCACCCCTATAGAAGCCGTCCTTGTCCGCGGCGAGATCTGGGATGACCATTCTCGCCAGGTCGAGATAGCTGACGTCCTTGTGCCCGGGTAGTGTACTGCCGAGTTCCGGGAAGCTGACGGCTTGCGCGCCGGCCGCGGTCCACAGGAACGGCAGCAGCATCAGGGCGAGGACGAAGCGAAGCAAGGTGGGTTTCATGCGCGGCCTCAAGTTGGCGGCGCCAAGCTAGCACGGACAATCGAGGCGTACAGCCGCGGGCTGAGATCAGGTCAGTGGATCGGCACCAGCCCGGCCAGTTCGCGCATGTCGTCGAACAGGATGCCGCCGGCCTGGATCAGGCCGTCGCGGTCGGAATAGGGGTCGGCATGATAGGAAAACACCCGCATACCGGCAGCGATGCCGGCTTGCGTGCCGGCGACGCTGTCTTCAATGACGATGCAGTCGGCGGGCGCGAAGCCCATGGTCTTGGCCGCATGCAGGAACAGGTCGGGAAACGGCTTGCCGCGCGGGACCATGGTCGAACTGAACATCGCGTGTTCGAACAGCGGCAACAGCCCGGTCTGGCCAAGCGTGATGTGCATCTTCGACACCCGGGCCGAGGTGGCGACGCAATAGGCGATGCCGACTGAACGCACGGCTTCGACAAACTCACGGACGTAGGGGATCGCCTCGACGCCATGGGCGAACAGGTCCGGCAGGCCGGCATTCCAGCGATCGACGAAATCGGCACCGAGTCTGACGCTGGTCTCCTCTTCGATCTGTTTCTGCACCGACGCCATGCTGCGGCCGGAGAAATGCTTGCGGCAATATTCGAAGCTTGTCGGATAGCCGGCAGCGGTCAGCCATTCGGCGAGGCGTCGATTGGCCAAGTTCTCGGTGTCGACCAGGATCCCATCGCAGTCGAAGATGACAAGTTTAGGCAGTTCAGACATCAGGCTGTGCCGGTAGATCCGAAGCCGCCCGCGCCACGCGCCGTGCCGCCGGCCAAACTGCGCTCTTCCACGGCCGCCTGCGTCACTGCCGCGAAAACGATCTGGGCGATGCGCATGCCGCGCGTCACCGCGAAATCCTCGTCGCCGAGATTGATCAGCAGCACCTTCACCTCGCCGCGATAGTCGCTATCGATGGTGCCGGGCGTGTTGAGGACGCTCAGCCCATGTTTGAAAGCAAGGCCCGAGCGCGGCCGGACCTGGCCTTCCATGCCTTCCGGAATCTCCAGGATCAGCCCGGTCGGCACCAAAGCGCGTTTGCCGGGCAGGATCAGCAGCGGCCGGTCGTCGGGCACCGCGGCGCGCAGATCCATGCCGGCCGCGCCGGTGCTTTCATAGGCGGGAAGCGGGAGTCCATCAGCATGCGGCAACCTGACGAAGCCGACGGTGGGACCGATGACGGAGGGAGTTTGGAAGGCTGCGCGCATAAAATCGATCCTATCGGCGCGAACGGCGATTCGGTCAACTCGACCGCAATGCTATCAACGGCTTTCTTTCGGGCATCACTATGACCTGGCTATCGGAACGACTGTCGTCTCCTTGATCTCCTCCATCACGAAGGAGGCGGAGACATCGGACAGCGCTACCTTGGCGATCAGCCGCTGGTAGAGCCGGTCATAGGCCTTCACGTCGGCTACGCGGGCGCGCAAAACATAATCGAGGTCGCCGGACATGCGGTAGACGCCGGTGATCTCGGGAAAGCCGGTTACCGCCGCCCGGAATTTCTGCAGCCACTCCGGGTCGTGGTTGGACGTGCGGATCAGGATGAAAACGGAAAGGCCAAGCCCGAGCTTTTCGGCATCGACCAGCGCCACCCGGCCGGTGATGACGCCATCCTCCTCCAGCCGCTTCACCCGGCGCCAGCAGGCATTGCGCGACAGCGCCACCCGTTCCGACAGCTGGTCGACTGTCAGCGTGCCGTCGCGTTGCAATTCAGTCAGCAATCTTCGATCGATTTCGTCGATTTCCTGCGCCATGTGGGATGTTTGTCCCATGAGTAGGCCAAATACAAGGACATTTTGAGACCGATGAACCGGCGAAGCATGTCAGGATACTCATATCAGGAACTCGAGCGCTGAAGGGGAACCAGCATGTCGGTCGCAAGGATTTTCACCTCTCATCCGGCCAAGGTCGGCGAAACCTATCTCGGTCACATGGGTTTTGCCGCCTGGTTCTCGTCGCGGCTGCTGATGGCGGCGGGCGCCGCGCTCGTTCACGCTTTCTTGCCATTTCTGTTTGAGACTACCGCCAGCCGAATCGTTCGCGAGCTTTACGAGCGGACGCACAACAGAGGCACGCACGCGACCAAGGAGCCAGCGGCTCTTATGGATCGCGCCTAGAGGGCGACAGAAGCGATGTGCCGGTGGGCGGCCTATCTCGGTGAAGCAGTCTTTCTCGAAGACATCCTCACCGCGCCCTGTCACTCGCTGATTGCCCAGAGCCATTGCGCCCAGGAAGCGAAATCACCGACTAATGGCGACGGCTTCGGCCTTGCCTGGTATGGCGACCGCCCGGAGCCGGGTCTCTACCGCGACATCCTGCCGGCCTGGTCGGATCCCAATCTGAAGAGCCTGTGCCGGCAGATCAAATCCGGCCTGTTCCTCGCCCATGTGCGGGCGTCCACCGGTGGCGCCACCAGCCGCATGAACTGCCATCCGTTCATCTCCAACTCCTGGTCGTTCATGCACAACGGCCAGATCGGCGGCTTCGAAAAAATCCGCCGCGCGCTGGAGAACTCGCTGTCCGACGCCGTTTTCGACCAGCGCGAAGGCACCACCGATTCCGAATTGTTCTTTCTCCTGATGATCGATGAGGGGTTGGCCACCGATCCGCAGGGCGCCGTCTCCCGTGCCACCAGCCGCGTGATTGAAGTCTCGCGCCGCGCCGGCCTAGAGCCGGCGCTGAAACTCACCGCGGCCTTCTCGGATGGACAGGCGCTGCATGCGGTGCGCTATGCCACCGACTCCCACGCCCCGACGCTCTACACCTCGACCTTCCGCAAGGGCGGCGGCCGCTGCATCGTTTCCGAGCCGTTCGATCGCGAGGGCGGTGATTGGCAGGCTATTCCGCCGGCAAGTTTCGTCACGATCACTGGTGATGGCATCGCCATTCGCCCGTTTGCACCGGCTACTGCAAAGCTGGCGCTGGTCGTCTAATCACAAATCACGGCACCGTCGCGGGCCTCGCCCTGGCTATCACCTTCAGAAGCTTTGCGGCACGCTGGAATGTCTCAGCCAATGGCGGTCGAAGACATCGAGAATGGCGCGGAACTCGGCTGGCGGGACCTGGTGGACACCGCCATCGCTGCCCCCCATGAGGAACCGTATGAGCTGTCGGTCGACCTGCTCCGGTTGCTCGATGGATATGCCGAGCGATCCCAAATCCTCTGATATCGACTGGTCGCTCAGCAGGTATCCGCCCCACGAGGTAGCGCCGGGCGCCGGATCGCGCAGACGTACGATGAGGACCCTGGTCAATGACGGCAGGGCCTCTGGGCCGATAATACCGGTTCCGCACATATAGCCGCCAAGCACACTTCCCGGCTGCGACTGCGGCAGCAGGCTGATGAAGAACTGGGCATCGCCGCCGGCTTCCTTCAGATGCACGTAAAGAGCGCGCTTGGCTGGCGTGACAGGGCCGCCAAGCACCAACTGGCCTGTCGGCAACGCTTCGCGATAAGTGGCTGTCAGGCCATGCAGACCAGGCCCTGCCTCGATCGACAGGATGCCCTTGATGATCTGGCCGCGATAATAAGGCGACCAGGCGCGCGAATAGCATGCATAGGTACCGGTCAGCGCGAAGACGAGGCTGCGCTCATCATGGCCGGTGGAGGTGTCGAATTGAGTGCCGGCGCGGCGTTCGAGCACTGCGCTGTCGACGCCATGGCGGGCCGCGATGGCGGCGGTGAAGTGCGGCAGGTCGCAGTCGGCGATCCATGCGCCTGGCTGCTCCAAGCGAAGCAGCTTCGCCCAATCATCATAGACACTGTGCTCGCGCGGCTGGGCGCGGCCCTGCAGCCATTTGTCGGCGCGGCCGAGATCGAACGCGGTCTTCGGATTAACGGCTCGGAACGCCGCCGCCAGATCCTTGCGGGTTACGGTCCCCAGTAACGCCGAGGTCAGCCGCAATTTCTGCGCAATGTGCTGTGCCATACGCTGCCTCTTGCTGCTCGCTGTCTGCCATAACACGCCGTCACCCATCCTCCCATTGTTATATTTCCATCAGCTAATATTCCAGGAATTCCAGAGAATTCCACGGTATTCCATACGTGCTGCCTTTTCGGGTCGCGGGCCGGCGCTAAGCTCGTAGAGGGCAAGGGGCATATCATCCGCGAGAACGTGCCGAACGTGAGCTGAGCACGTCCCTTCCTTCGCAGAGCAGTGACTCGCTCCAATCGAGCAACGGCCGAACTGGGCTAAAGGAGCCTGCTAGCAACCGAACCGTAATGCCACCTCAACCTGAAGGAACGACCGGATGACCTCGAACGCCTCTTCCAGACTGACGTTCATTGTATTTACTGCTGGCTGTATCGCGTTGGCGCTGCTCTTTCGATACGCGCCGGCCGGTGAATTTCCCTCGAAATATATCAAGACCGCACCGGTGGCACTCGCCGCAAATCCGACGCGCATCGACGTCGACAATGAGGCGCACGCCATACGCTTCTACATCGATGGCAAGCAGGTCGCCTTGCTCGATCAGTCCGGTTTCAGACAGTAAGGCGCCAAGCCGCGCAAGGCCGTGCGGCGGTTTTGAGTGCATGAGACTAGAACTTGGGCGCGACGCATCGGTGATCCAGAAATTGCGGAGGGCTTTGGAGCCAGAGAGGAAACCGTCATGAAACTCGTTCTGTCCGCGTTGCTTGTGCTGCTTGCCTTGTCGCAGGTAGCGGAGGCGAAGAAGAAAGTCGTGGTGACGCCGGATAATGCCGCCAAGGCGCAGGCGACCCGGCCGCCGCTCGACAACGCATCGACAGGCGGGATTAAACCGGCCGCGGATGCAAAGGCGCCAGCCATCGACGGGATGCAGTACCCGCCGGCGCTATATCTCAATTTCCATTAGACCGGTTGCTTGCTGGCGTCGGATCGATGACCCGCGCGGCCATCGACCGCTGGCTTTCGCCGTCCCGCGTAGCTATTGAGCGAAGCGCGACAATCCGTAAGCACTAAGCAGCGGGTCGCGCTCGCCCTCCAGTATCTCCCGCGTGGCGAACAGGCCGACGGCCGGCGCCAGCGTGATGCCCGAATGCATGACCGCGACATAGACACCGCCCATGCCCTCGGCGCGGCCGATGATCGGAAAGCCGTCGATCGGCGTCGGTCGGTAGCCGACCGTGTGGAAATCGAGTTCCAGCCCCTCGCTGCCGCGCAGCATGGCTTTCATCGCCGCAAACAGCGCGTGAGCGGTGGCTTCGGCATCCATGCCCGGATCGGCGCCGCCGAAATCCGAGCCGGCGATGATGCGACCCTCGGCTGCCTGGCGCATATGCAGCCGCTCGGCCAGCACCAGCCCGTTGAGCAGCTTTTTGCAAGGCCTTGAATGGACGATCAGGCCGGGCGGTGTTTCGATCGGCAGATTAATCCCGGCCGTCGCGGCGATATCCGGTGAGCCGACGCCGGCCGCGATCACCACTTCGTTTGATGCAATCAGGCCATGCGATGTGTCGACACCGGTGATCTTGCCGCCGGCCTGGACCAGCGCCGTGACCGTGCTGGAGATGATGCGTGCGCCATGTCGCTCCGCGTCTGCCAACAGTGCGCGGGTGGCAGCCACCGGTTCGGCGACGCCTTCCTCAGCGACATGCAGGGCAAAGTCGGGAAGCTCGGCGAGATTGGGCTCGATGCGCGCGGCACCGGCGCGGTCGACTCGTTCGATGCCGTAGCCCCAGGCGGAATGCTCTGTGGCGTAGGTTTCCATGTCGGTGGCCGACAGATCCCAGCACAGGCCGCCGCACCAGCTGAGCGGCAGGCCGGGCAGGTCCTGCGCCAGCCGCGACCACTCGGCCATCGCGCGGGTGCGCAGTCGGAAATACGGCTCCGGGTTGCCCCAACTGGCATTGATCCAGGCGAACGAGTTCGGCGTCGCCACCCCGCCGGCAGCACTGTCGGCGACAATCGTCACCTGTGCGCCCGCTTTCGCAAGATGCCAGGCGATGGAGGCGCCGATGATGCCGGCGCCGATAACGATCACTTGCTTTGCAGCGCTCATGCTGGCTCCTTTGCCTCGTCTCTCGGGGACCCTCACCAAATGCCATTCTCATAGCCGCTTGCCAACCTCGGGCAGCGCGGGATACATGGCTTGACAATTAATACGTACGTACGTATTAATTGTCGCATGGCTAGACAATCACTCCGCGAAAAGCTCCTCGACGCCGGTTTCCGCACCATCTGGAATTCAGGCTATGCCGCCGCCGGCGTACGCGACATCGTTGCCGCCGCCGACGCCCGGCCGGGCTCGTTCACCAACCATTTCGCCTCGAAGGAGGAGTTCGCCGGCGAGGTGCTGGACCGCTATTTCGCCTATGTCGGCGGGCTGGTGGAAGCGGCCCTTGCAAGGGACGGCACGCCACCCATCGGCAGGCTGCGCCGTTACCTTGATGTCATTACTTCAAAGCTCGAAGCGCATGACTGGGCGCGCGGCTGCATGATCGGCAATCTCAGCCTGGAGACCGCGGTGCACAGCGAGCCGCTGCGCCTGCAACTCGTCGCCATCTTTGAACGCTGGCGCCAGCCCTTCGCGGCCTGCATCGCCGAAGGCCAGGCGGCTGGCGACATCACCAAGGCCTTCGATGCCGAGGACCTTGCCGACTTCCTGCTGTCGTCGTGGCAAGGCGCCATGTTGCGCATGAAGGTCGAACGCAGTCCCGTTCCGCTCGAGCGCTTCAAGAAAATCATCTTCAGCACAGTGTTTGCAAAGGAGCCGACCTCATGAACTCGAAAGCCGTCTCAGGCGGGCATCACCGCGCCGAGACGCTCGCAGGTTGCCGTGCTGGATTCCATCATGTCCTATGTCGAGGCCGGCGCGTCTGATCCAACCGTGCTGTTCCTGCACGGCAATCCGACCTCATCCTACATCTGGCGCAACATCATCCCGCATGTCGCGCCGCTAGGCCGCTGCATTGCGCCCGATCTAATCGGCTACGGCCAGTCCGGCAAGCCTGACATCGATTACCGCTTCTTCGATCATGTCCGCTATCTCGACGCTTTCCTCGACGCGCTCGACATCGGGGATGTGGTGGTGGTCGCGCAGGATTGGGGCACGGCACTGGCCTTCCATCTCGCGGCGCGGCGGCCGCGGCGCATTCTCGGCCTCGCCTTCATGGAGTTCATCCGGCCGTTCGAGCGTTGGGAGGATTTTCACCAGCGCCCGCAAGCGCGCGAAATGTTCAAGGCGCTGCGCACGCCCGGTGTCGGCGAAAAGCTGGTTCTGGAAGACAATGTCTTCGTCGAGAAAGTGCTGCCGGCCTCGGTGTTGCGAGCAATGGGTGACGATGAGATGGCCGCCTACCGGGCGCCGTTTCCGACGCCGCAATCGCGCAAGCCTGTGCTGCGCCTGCCCCGGGAATTGCCGATCGAGGGGCAACCGGCTGACGTTGCCGCCATCAGCGAACACGACCATCGTGCGCTACGGCTGTCCACCTATCCGAAGCTGTTGTTCGCGGGCGATCCCGGCGCACTGATTTCGCCGCAAGCGGCGCGCGAATTCGCGGCCGGGCTGAAGAACTGCCGGTTCGTCAACCTTGGACCCGGGGCGCACTATCTGCAGGAGGACCATGCAGACGCTATAGGCGGCGCCATTGCCAACTGGCTTCCGGAGATCGTTCAGGCGAGCCGCATGAGCGAATTGGCCTGAAGCAAGTCATGACGCCCGGCGGCATCCGTGCCGTCGGAGCGGTCGACAGCCCGGCACTGCGCTGCTAGAAGCCCGGCCTGTCACACGGAAATCCCAGAGAATGCCCGAAGCAATAGAAGAAGAAGTGGCGCGCCGTCGCACCTTCGCGATCATCGCACATCCGGACGCCGGCAAGACGACGTTGACCGAAAAGCTGCTGCTGTTCGGCGGCGCCATCCAGCTTGCCGGCGAAGTCAAGGCCAAGAAGGACAGGATCCAGACCCGGTCCGACTGGATGAAGATCGAGCGCGAGCGCGGCATTTCGGTCGTCACCTCGGTGATGACCTTCGAGTACGAGAACACCGTCTTCAACCTACTGGACACGCCCGGCCACGAGGATTTCGCCGACGACACCTACCGCACGCTGTCGGCAGTCGACTCGGCTGTGATGGTCATCGACGCCGCCAAGGGCATCGAGCCGCGCACGCTGAAACTGTTCGAGGTCTGCCGCCTGCGCGACATCCCGATCATCACCTTCGTCAACAAGATGGACCGCGAAAGCCGCGATCCGTTCGAGATCCTCGACGAGATCGAGCAGAAGCTGGCGCTGGACACAGCACCGATCACCTGGCCGATCGGTCGCGGCAGGACGTTCTCCGGCACTTACCATCTGGCGCTGAATGCCGTGCGCAAGGGCGATGACGAGAAGGAACGCACGCCGGTCAACGGTCCCGATTCCAACCGCGTTGCTGGGCTGCTGCCGGAAAACGAGCGCGAGGCCTTTATCGAGGAGCTGGAGCTCGCGCGGGAGGCTTGCCGACCTCTTGATATTGACTCGTTCCGGGAAGGTCATCTGACGCCGGTCTATTTCGGTTCTGCGCTGCGCAATTATGGCGTCCGCGACCTGATCGAGGCGCTCGGCGCCTTCGGGCCGCCGCCGCGCGCGCAGGAGGCCGACACCCGCAAGGTCGAGGCGACCGAAGAGAAGATGACGTCCTTCGTCTTCAAGATCCAGGCCAACATGGACCCCAACCACCGCGACCGCATAGCCTTCGTCCGCGTCTGCTCGGGCAGGCTCGAGCGCGGCATGAAGGCCAAGCTGGTGCGCACGGGAAAGCCGATGTCGCTGTCGGCGCCGCAGTTCTTCTTTGCCCGTACCCGCGTCACCGCCGACGAGGCCTTTGCCGGTGATGTCGTCGGCATTCCCAACCACGGCACGCTGCGCATCGGCGACACGCTGACCGAGGGCGAGGAGATACTGTTCCGCGGTGTGCCGAACTTCGCGCCCGAAATCCTGCGCCGCGTCCGCCTTGGCGACGCAATGAAGGCCAAGAAGCTCAAGGAAGCGCTGCAACAGATGGCCGAGGAGGGCGTCGTGCAGCTGTTCTCGCCGGAGGATGGCTCGCCGGCCATCGTCGGCGTCGTCGGTGCGCTGCAGCTCGACGTGCTGAAGGAACGGCTGAACTTCGAATACACGCTGCCGGTCGAGTTCGAGATGTCGCGGTTTTCGGTCTGCCGCTGGATCTCGGCCGACGACAAGGCCGAGGTTCACCGCTTCATCGAGGCGCATCGCGGTGACATCGCCCGCGATCTTGACAACGATCCGGTGTTCCTCGCCCAGCACGCCTTTTCGCTGAACTACGAAGCCGAGCGCTGGAAGGCGATCCGCTTCGCCACGATCAAGGACTATCAGGTCCGCGACAAGGCGGCGTGAGTGGCAGATCTTCCTTCTCCCCGTTCACGGGGAGAAGGTGCCCGAAGGGCTGATGAGGGGCAGCGTCGACCTGGTCTAATAGACTCCAACGCCCCCCATCGCAGGCTCCATGCGTTCGAAGCAATTGGCTTTCCGTCCGCTACGCGGACCGCTTCTTACCCTTTCGCCGCTTCCTCGATCTTGGCGACGTCGATCTTGCTCATCTGCATCATCGCGGACATCACGCGGCCGGCCTTGGCCCGGTCCGGATCCAGAAGCAGGTGCGGCAGCTGCTCCGGTACAACCTGCCAGGAGACGCCGAATTTATCCTTCAGCCAGCTGCATTGCGACGGTTGGCCGCCACCTTCGATGAGCTTGTCCCAGAAGTAATCTACCTCTTCCTGCGTCTTGCAGTCGATCGACTGCGACATCGCTTCGGTGTGCTTGAACTGCGGTCCACCATTGAGCGCCTGGAACTGCACGCCGTCGAGTTCGAACGTGGTCACCAACACCTTGCCTTCATCGGCGTGGCCTTCGGGCCAACGCATCACGCTCAGCACCTTCGAATTCTTGAAGATGGAGACGTAGAAATTCATGGCCTCCTCGGCCTGGCCGTCGAACCACAGGCAGGTGGTGATCTTTTGCATGTCGTGCTCCTCGGGTGTTTTGGTTGCGGTTACGGCGAAACGGCTGACTCCGGGAATGGTGCATATCTTGCCGTTTGCCCAAGGACGGCCGTGCGGCACGCAATCCGACAATGACGCGCAATTTTTTCGGAAGATCCGATTTTTGCAGGGAATCTGGCGCATTGCAAAATTGTGGCCAGACCATGTTTGCGCGTCTATAACGCCTGCGGTCCGAATTCAGCGCCGCCGCGCCATATCTTCGGCTGCGGCCAGCCACCAAGGAAAAAGCATGCCTGCCTATCGCTCCCGCACCACCACTCATGGCCGCAACATGGCCGGCGCCCGCGGTCTGTGGCGCGCCACAGGCATGAAGGACAGCGACTTTGGCAAGCCGATCATCGCGGTGGTCAACTCCTTCACCCAGTTCGTGCCCGGCCATGTCCATTTGAAGGACCTCGGCCAGCTGGTCGCGCGCGAGATCGAGAAGGCCGGCGGTGTCGCCAAGGAATTCAACACCATCGCCGTCGATGACGGTATCGCCATGGGCCATGACGGCATGCTCTATTCGCTTCCGTCGCGCGAGCTGATCGCCGATTCCGTCGAATACATGGTCAATGCGCATTGCGCCGATGCCATGGTGTGCATCTCCAATTGCGACAAGATCACGCCCGGCATGCTGATGGCCTCGTTGCGCCTCAATATTCCGACCGTCTTCGTTTCCGGCGGGCCGATGGAGGCCGGCAAGGTGGTGCTGGCCGGCAAGACGCAGGCGCTCGATCTGGTCGATGCCATGGTGGCGGCCGCCGATGACAAGATCTCCGACGAGGACGTCAAGATCATCGAGCGCTCGGCCTGCCCGACCTGCGGCTCCTGCTCGGGCATGTTCACTGCCAATTCGATGAATTGTTTGACCGAGGCGCTGGGTCTTTCGCTACCCGGCAATGGTTCGACGCTGGCCACGCATGCCGACCGCAAGCGTCTGTTCGTCGAGGCCGGCCATCTGATCGTCGATCTCGCGCAGCGCTACTACGAGCAGGATGATGAGGCCGCTCTGCCGCGCAACATCGCCTCGAAGGGTGCCTTCGAGAACGCCATGACGCTCGACATCGCCATGGGCGGCTCGACCAACACCGTGCTGCACATCCTCGCCGCCGCGCATGAGGGTGAGATCGACTTCGATCAGGACGACATTGACGCGCTGTCGCGCAAGGTGCCGGTGCTGTGCAAAGTGGCTCCCGCCAAATCCGACGTCCACATGGAAGACGTCCACCGCGCCGGCGGCATCATGGCGATCCTCGGCCAGCTCGACAATGCCGGCCTGATCAACCGCGACCTGCCGACCGTGCACACGTCAACGCTCGGCGAAGCACTCGACCATTGGGATGTTTCCCGCTCGACCAGCCAGAGCGTGCGCGATTTCTTCCTCGCCGCTCCTGGAGGCGTGCCGACGCAGGTCGCCTTCAGCCAGGATCGCCGCTGGGACGAACTCGATCTCGACCGCGAGAAAGGCGTTATTCGGTCAGTCGAACATCCCTTTTCCAGGGATGGCGGCCTTGCCGTGCTGAAAGGCAATCTGGCGCTCGACGGGTGCATCGTGAAGACGGCCGGCGTCGATGAATCGATCCTGAAGTTCACCGGCCCGGCGCGCGTGTTCGAAAGCCAGGATTCGAGCGTCAAGGCGATCCTCTCCAACGAGATCAAGGCCGGCGATGTCGTCGTCATCCGCTATGAGGGACCGCGCGGCGGCCCCGGCATGCAGGAAATGCTCTACCCGACCAGCTATCTGAAGTCGAAGGGCCTCGGTAAGGCCTGTGCGCTGGTCACCGACGGCCGCTTCTCCGGCGGTACGTCGGGCCTGTCGATCGGCCACGCGTCGCCGGAAGCCGCCGAAGGCGGGCTGATCGGCTTGGTGCAGGAAGGCGATACGATCGAGATCGACATCCCGCACCGCAGCATCCGCCTTGCTGTCAGCGACGCTGAAATCGCTGCCCGCCGCGCTGCGATGGATGCAAAGGGCGCCCTGGCCTGGAAGCCCGAGGAAAAGCGCAAGCGCAAGGTGACGACCGCCCTGCGCGCCTATGCCGCCATGGCGACCAGCGCGGCCAAGGGCGCGGTGAGGTTCGTGCCGGAGTAACGTCAACCGACGCTACCTCTGATCGTCCTGCCGGACATCTTGCATAGAGAAAGAAGCAGCGCCCCACCTGCCCCTTGTGGGGAGGTCGGACCGAGGGTCGGGGTGGGGGGCGGCGCCGCCCCCACCCCGCTGCTTCGCAGCGACCCTCCCCACAAGGGGGAGGGTAAGGATCACGGCATCAGCTGGTACTCATAAAGCTTCTGATAGAGCCCGCCTTGCCTAAGCAAGGTCTTGTGCGCACCACTTTCCACCACCTTGCCGGCCTCGAGCACCACGATTGTGTCAGCCTGGTGCACGGTCGACAGGCGATGCGCGATGACGATCGTCGTGCGTCCTTCGGTCAGCTGCTGCAGCGCGTCGCGAAACAGCGCTTCCGATTCGGCGTCGAGCGCGCTGGTCGCCTCGTCCAGGAGCAGGATTTCGGCATTGCGCAGCATAGCGCGCGCGATCGAGATCCGCTGGCGCTGGCCGCCGGACAGCAGCGCGCCGTTTTCGCCCACCTCGGTGTCATAGCCTTTCGCCTGCGCGCTGATGAATTCATGCGCGTTGGCCGCCCTGGCGGCGGCGATCACCTCTTCGTCGGTCGCGCCCTCGCGCCCAAGCCGGATGTTGTGCATGATCGTGCCGGCAAACAGGAACGTGTCCTGGCTGACATAGGCGATCTTTTCCCGCAGCGACGCCAGCGTCGCATGGGAGATGTCCTGGCCATCGAACAGCACCTTGCCGCTCTGCGGGTCGTACATGCGCATGATCAGGTTCAGAATGGTCGACTTGCCGCCGCCGGAAGGCCCGACCAGCGCCGTCATCTTGCCGGGCGCAAGCGTCATGTCGAACCGGTCCAGTACCGGCGGGCCATTCTGATAGGCGAAGCTGACGGCGTCGAACCTGATCTCGCCCGGTCCGGCCAGAAGTGGCTTTGCATCCGGCCTCTCGGCCAGCGTCAGCGGCTCGTCGGCCAGTTGGAACATCATGCGCACGCCAACGATGCCGCTTTCCAGTGAGATGCGCACGCGCGCAAGGCGCTTTGCCGGTTCATAGGCAAGCAGCAGCGCCGCGATGAAAGCCATGATGCCGCCGGGTGTCTGGCCGCCCTGCAGCACTAGAAGGCCGCTCACCAGGACGGCTCCGGCGATTGCCAGCCCGGCGAGCGTCTCCATCACCGGACTGGTGATCGCTTCCAGCGTGGCGATGTTGTTGGCCCGGTTCTCGACATCCGACACCGCCTTGAACATGCGCTTGCGCATCACGCCTTCGAGGTTGAAGGACTTGACCACGCGCACGCCGATCGCGGTTTCCTGCATCACCTGCACGATCTGGCCAACCGAGCGAAACTCCAGCGCTGCGAACTTGCGCACGCGCTTCAGGATGCGGTTGACCCCATAGATGGCCAGGGGGCCGACGATGAAACAAATCAGGGACAGCGCCGGCTGCTGCACGATCATGACCAGCACGAGGGCAACCAGGGTCACCAGATCCCGCACATAGGACGTGACGATGAGGTCGAGCACGTTGCGCGCCGCCTGCGCATTGTTGGTCATGCGGGTGATCAGGTCGGATGACGAGGTCGAATGATAGAACTCGATGCCTTGCGCCAGGACGCGATCGTAGATCTTGCGCTGCCGTTCGGCGATGATGGCGTTGCCAACCCGGCTCATGAAATAAGCCTGAACGAAATTGGCGATGCCCTTGACGATGAAGATCGCGGCGACCGCCAGGGCAATCATGTTGACGCGATCGATCCTTTTGTCGATCACGAATTCATTGGTGATTTCGCGCAGGATCCAGGCGCTGGCAGCCGTCATGCCGGCCACCACCAGCATCGACAGGATGGCGGCGCCGTAGCCAAACATATGCTGGCGGAAGGATTCCCGAAGCAGCCTCACGACGAGGCGCTGGTTCTCCGTCGAGCGGAAGAAACGAAACAAACGGCTGGTCCTTGAAACCGCGACAACGAAGGCGGCTTATAGAGGGAGTTGCGGCCGGATGGAACCATCCGCGGCCGCGGCGGACAAACCACTGTTGCAAGCGGCATCGGCGGGATGCGATTTTCAGCCTCGGCTACATCAGATGATTCTTTTGACGGGATGACGACAGATGGATTTCGACCTTATCGTTCGCGGCGGCACACTGCCTGATGGCAGGGTTGCCGACATCGGCATCACCGGTGAGACCATCGCGGCGATCGAGCCGAAGCTCGACGTCACCACCGGCGCGACGATCGATGCCCGTGGCAATCTGGTCTCTGCGCCCTTCGTGGATCCGCATTTCCACATGGACGCAACGCTCTCCTACGGCATTCCGCGCATCAATGCGTCGGGCACGCTGCTCGAAGGCATTTCACTGTGGGGCGAGTTGAAGCCGCTTCTGACGCATGAGGCGGTGCGCGACCGGGCGTTGGCCTATTGCGACTGGGCGGTGTCGATGGGCCTGCTCGCCATCCGCACCCATGTCGATGTCTGCGATGACCGCCTGCTGGCGGTCGAGGCGCTGCTCGAGGTCAAGAAGACGGTCGCCCCCTACATCGATCTGCAACTGGTGGCTTTCCCACAGGACGGGTTTTACCGCTCGCCGACAGCACGTGAAAACACCATCCGTGCGCTGGACCTGGGCGTCGACATTGTCGGCGGCATCCCGCATTTCGAGCGCACCATGGCCGACGGCACGCGCTCGGTAACGGAACTGTGCGAGATCGCGGCCAGGCGCGGCCTGATGGTCGACCTGCATTGCGACGAGACCGACGACCCGCTGTCGCGTCACATCGAACAGCTCGCCTATGAGACGCAGCGCCTTGGCCTGCAGGGCAAGGTGGCCGGCTCGCATCTCACCTCAATGCATTCGATGGACAATTACTACGTCTCGAAGCTGCTGCCGCTCATCGCCGAAGCCGGTGTCTCGGCCATCCCCAACCCGCTGATCAACATCATGCTGCAGGGCCGCCATGACACCTTCCCGAAGCGCAGGGGTATGACCCGGGTCAAGGAAATGCAGGCGCTCGGCATCCGCGTCGGCTGGGGCCAGGATTGCGTGCTCGATCCCTGGTATTCGCTGGGCACCGCCGACATGCTCGATGTCGCCTTCATGGGGTTGCACGTTGCCCAAATGTCGAGCCCGGCCGACATGGCGCGCTGCTTCGACATGGTCACCAACGTCAACGCGTCGATCATGGGGCTCGACCATCTCGGCCTGGCGGTCGGCAAACGCGCCAGCCTTGTCGTCCTCGACGCCGGCAATCCGGTCGAGGCCCTGCGCCTGCGCGCCGAACGCCTGTGTGTCATCGCCAGGGGCAAGGTGGTGGCGGAGCGGACGAAGCAGGAGACCAGGCTTTCGATCGTTAGACGGCCGGCACTGGTGAACCGGCGGCACATATCCGGCTAGATACAGCCGATTCCCGGCTCTGGCCTTGCCGATTTCCGGATTTCTCCTCGTCAAAGCCGCCGCTTCCGTCTACGACGCGGCTTACGCAGGGAGGATTCGGGATCGGCATGACGCAGCCCGTGGCGCAGAATTCCACAGTCAGGAACGTGCTTTTGGCCGGCATTCTGCTGATGCTGGCCGGTGACTTCCTGTTTGCGCTGAACGATGCCATGGGCAAGTGGCTGGTCGCCAGCTTCTCCGTCGGCCAGGTGGTGCTGATCCGGTCCATCGGCGCCTTCTTCGTGCTTGGCCCGATGATCGCCCATCAGGGCACGGCCAAGCTGTTTCGCATGGAGCGCCTGGAGCTGCAGCTGCTGCGCGTGGTGATGACCACGCTCGACACCGCGCTCTTCTATGCCGCCGTCGTCTATCTGCCGCTTGCCGATGTGATGAGTTTCTACATGGCCGGGCCGATCTATGTCGCGGCACTCTCGCACCTCTTGCTTGGCGAAAAGGTCGGCTGGCGCCGCTGGATGGCCATCCTGCTCGGCTTCTGCGGCGTGCTGATCATGCTGAAACCGTCCTCGGCGGCGTTCTCGCTGTCATCGGGCTTCGCGCTCGCAGGCAGCATCGCCTTCGCTTTCGCCATCATCCTCAACCGCCGCTTGCGCGGCACCAGCGACACCAATCTGGTGACGTGGCAGACCATCGGCACGCTGCTGGTCGGCGGTGTGCTGACCATCGGCGCCTGGCAGACGCCGTCAGCGCTCGATCTCAGTGCCATGCTGCTGCTCGGCATTGTCTCCTGCGGCGCGCATCTGATGATCACCAGGGCGCTCAAGCTGGCGCCGGCCTCGACGCTGGCGCCACTGCACTACACGCTGCTCCTGTGGGCGGTGGTGTTCGGGCTGGTGTTCTTCGGTGACGTTCCGGGCCCGCGCATCCTGATCGGCTCGGGCATCGTCGTACTGGCCGGCCTGTTCATCTTCCACCGCCAGAAACTGGTCGAGACCACGGTGCCGCCCGAAAACGTGCCGAAGGGCGTCAATTAGTACAGGCTCAGCCCTGACGTATAATCGTCAAATGCCGTGAAAATTCGGGCGTCTCCATCAGCGCCTTGCAGCGGGCGAAGCGGCCATCGGCATAGGCGCGGAAATCATCGACCGGATTGTTGTTGGCGAGTTGGATAAGCCCCCACAGCGTCCACAGTAGGTCACACATCGCCTTGTAGATGACGATGCGGCCGCGCTCGGCCGGCCTTGCCTCGCCGCCGAAATAGGCGCGCATCATCTCTTCGTCCTGCGCTGCGTCGAATTTGCCTTCCACGCTGAGGTCGCCAAGGTCCCAGAGCGGGTCGTTCATGCCCGAATATTCCCAGTCGACGATCCACATCCGCTCGCCCGTGTCGAGGAAGTTCTCGCACAGCGGATCGCAGTGGCAGGCGACGATGGGCAGCGGATGGGCCGCCAACGCCGAGCGCACAGTCTCGGCCTCGCGCACCACGTCATGGTAGCCGGCGGGCAGGGCGACATCCTTGGTCGACAGCACCTTGAGATAATCGTCGATCATCGCAAACAATTCGAAGCAGAAGGGAAACACCGCGCCTGAATTGTGCAGCTTGCGGAAAGCCTCGCCGGCCCGCGCGGGACTGCCCGACCGAAGCTTGAATTTTTCCGGCGACATCGTCTCGGCGCCGGCGATGAAGCGCGTCACCATGATTCCGGTGGCGGGGTCGACATGCAGCACCTCAGGGCTGACCCCTGCCTTTGCCGCTTCGCGCGCCGCCACAGCTTCATTGGCCCGGTTGATGTATTCTTCGGTGCCTTTGCCGGGAATGCGCAGGCAGAAGTCGCCGCCCCTGAATACCAGATTGGTGAGACCGCCAAGCCGTTCGAGTGGCCCGGTGTAGCCGGCCAGCATGGGAATGGCGGCCAATGTCGCGCGCACTTCGTCTGTCACCATGCCTGCGCCCCCACGCTGTTATTTGTCGCAGCGACGGTTCCACAATTTTCGTGCTTTGGCTATCATCCGATGTGAGACCCAAGGAATGGTGGACAGGACAAAAGTGGCGGACAGCAAACATCATGGTGCACTTGGCGCCGTCTATGCGGCCAAGCGCCCGGAGGAGGTCGCAGCACTCTATAACAGCTGGTCGCAGACCTATGACGCCGACATGTCGGCCGCCGGCTATCGCCACCCAACGATCTGCCTTGCGCTGCTGGCCCGCCATCTGCCGCGCGGTGCCGCACCGCTGCTCGATGCCGGCGCCGGCACCGGGCTGATCGGCGAATGGTTGAACATTGCCGGCTATCCCGAGGTCGAGGCGCTCGACATTTCTGAAGGCATGCTGGCTCAGGCGGCGCGCAAAGGCGTCTATTCGGCGCTCCATTGCCTGGCTCTCGGCGGTCATCTGCCCTTTGCCGACGACGCCTATGCCGGGATCATCTCGGCCGGCGTCTTCACCTCCGGCCATGTCGGCGTCGAGGGGCTGGACGAACTGATCCGCATCTGCAGGCCGGGCGGCATCATCGTGCTGACGGTCAAGAACACGCTGTGGGAAGCGGGCTTCGGCGCGCGCATCACCGAGCTCGAGGCGCAAGGCCTCGTCACCCGCATCGAGGAAACAAGGCCTTACATCTCCATGCCGGGCGAGGCCGACACCGTGCCGAGCCGCGGTCTCGCTTTGCGCGTGAACTAAAGCAATTCCAGGAAAAGTGTGAAGCGGTTTTCCGTCCGGAATTGCGTCCTATTAAAGAACTCTACGCTTTGACCTTGGCGGCTGTCGGATCGTACATCGGCTCGAGATGGATCTTGGCCGGTGTTCGTTCCATCGCGACCACCAGTTCGTAGTCGCCCGAGGTGAGAAAATCGTCGCTGACGCCATCGGCGTTGCGCACATAGCCGTAGCCGATGTTCTTGCCCAGCGTGTAGCCGTAGCCACCGCTGGTGAGATAGCCGACCAGCTCGCCATTGCGTAGGATGGTCTCGCGTCCGAGCAACACGATCTCGGGGTCATCGACCGTGAAGCCGGCGAAACGTTTCTTCAGCGCCGCGCCGCTGGCCGTCTCGAGCGCTCGCCGACCAATGAAATCGATGTTCTTGCGCAGCTTGACCGCCCAGCCGAGCCCGGCTTCCTGTGGCGTGTCGTTGGGTGTGATGTCGGAGCCCCAGGCCCGATAGCCTTTTTCCAACCGCAGCGATTCGAGCGCTCTGTAGCCGACCGGGCGGATGTCATGCGTCTTGCCTGCCGCCATCAGAGCGTCGAAGACTTCGCCGGTGGCCGCGATCGGCACATGCAGTTCCCAGCCGAGCTCGCCGACATAGGTGACGCGCATCGCCCGAACCGTGTGACCGGCGACGGCGATTTCGCGCACATGGCCGAACGGGAAGCTCGCGTTCGACACGTCGGCTTCGGTCACGCCAGCCAGCACATCTCGTGCGCGTGGTCCCATCAGCGACAGCGTGCCGAAGTCCTCCGTGACGTCGACAAGCGTGGCATCGAGGCCTTCGCCGATATGGTCGCTGATCCACGAAGCATCATGGGTACGGAAGCCTGTGCCGGTGACGATGTAGAACGTCTCTTCGGCCAGCCGCGCCACGGTGAGATCCGCCTCGATGCCGCCGCGCGTGTTGAGAAGCTGCGTATAGGTCAGCCGGCCGGCCGGCTTGCTGACGTCGTTGGCGCAGATCCAGTCCAGCGCCTTCAGCGAGTCAGCCCCGCTCAGCTCGTATTTGGCGAAGGACGATTGATCGAAGATGCCTACCTTTTCGCGCACGTGCCGGTGTTCGTCGCCGACCGCGGCGAACCAGTTCTGCCGCTCCATCGAATAGATATCCTGCGCCTCGACGCCTTCTGGGGCGAACCAGTTCGGCCGCTCCCAGCCGAGCTTCGAGCCGAACACGGCGCGCTGCTGTTTCAGTCGCTCGTACAGCGGCGAGACGATGCGCGGGCGTCCGCTGGCGTACTCCTCGTGCGGAAAACCGATCGTATAATGCTTGCCATAGGCCTCCAGCGTGCGCTCGCGTACCCATTGGCGATCACGGTGCAGATTGGAAAAGCGCCTGATGTCGACCACCCACAGGTCGAGCGGCGCTTCGCCATCGACCACCCACTGCGCCAGCACCCAGCCGGCGCCGCCGCCCGAGGCGATGCCGAAGGCGTTGAAGCCGGCGCCGACGAACATGTTGGCGCATTCGGGCGCTGTGCCGAGGATGAAATTGCCGTCCGGCGTAAAGCTCTCCGGCCCGTTGATCATCTGCTTGACGCCGACGGTTTCCAGCGCCGGCACCCGCGCGATCGCTTGCATCATGTGCTGTTCGAAATGGTCGTAGTCGTCGTCGAACAGCCGGAACTCCCAATCATTGGGTACGTCGCCTCCCGGGAGATCGGTCGCCCAGGCCTGCGGGTTCGGCTCATAGCCGCCCATCACCAGCCCGCCGACCTCTTCCTTGAAATAGGTGCGCCGGTCCGGGTCGCGGATGGTCGGCGCGTCGGTCGCCAGCCCATCGATCTTCTCGGTGATGATATACTGGTGCTTCACCGGCTGCAGCGGCACGTTGATGCCGGCCATCGCGCCGACCTGCCGCGCCCATTGCCCGGCGCAGTTGACCACCTTGTCGCAAGCGATGTCGCCCTTGCTGGTCTTCACCACCGTGATGCGGCCGTCCTTCAGCTCGAAACCGGTGACGCGGACATCCTCGAACAATTTCGCGCCATGCATGCGCGCGCCCTTGGCCAGCGACTGCGTGATGTCGGAGGGGCTCGCCTGGCCATCGGTCGGCAGCCAGGAGGCTCCGACAAGATCGCCGGTTTCCATGAGCGGCCACATGGCCTTGACCTCCGCCGGCGACAGCAACTGCATGTCCATGCCGAAGCTTTTCGCCGTCGTCGCCAGCCTTTTGTACTCGGTCCAGCGGTCGGCATTGGTGGCGAGCCTGAGGCACCCGGTCATCTTCCAGCCCGTGGCAAGGCCGGTCTCGGCTTCCAGTTCCTTGTAGAGGTCGACGGAGTATTTCAACACGCGGGTGATCGAGGCCGATGAGCGCAGCTGCCCGACGAGGCCGGCGGCATGCCAGGTCGAGCCCGAGGTCAGCTTGCCCTGCTCCAGCAGCACGACGTCGGCCTTGTGGTCGCGCGCCAGATGATAGGCCGTCGAACAGCCGATGATGCCGCCGCCGATGACGACGATCGCGGCCTGGCTAGGCAATGTCATGATTTCTGTGTCCCGTACTTCGTTCTGTAGTTTTCCAGCGCGCCTTCGAGCCGCGTCAGGTTTTCCTCGGTGTAGGCGATGTAGTCGATGCCGGGCGCGTCGAGATACAGCTCGGACACCATGCTCCACATCGCCTCGCGCAGCAGCGAGGCGCATTGCATGGCCGCGTGCGAACGGCGGATCGCCTCATCCGGTTCCTTCATGAAATAGGCGGTCAGGAAGGCGAAGGATTCCTCGTCGCTCATGCCGGCGTTGGAGGCCACGCCGGCGAGGTCGAACATCGCCGTGTTGAAGCCGGCATATTCGAAGTCGATCAGCCACAGCCTGTTGCCATCGTCGAGAATGTTGGCCGGCAACAGGTCATTGTGGCCAAAGACGATCGGCAGCAGTTTCTGCGCGCGCTCCAGCTCGTCGGCCAGCGTCAGCAGGCGCGGCAAGTCGCTGCGCTTGCGGCTGCCGCCTTCTTCAAGCGTGCGCGCATAGTCGCGAATGACATGGAACACCCAGAACATGAAGCCGGCGCCGGAGACGTGATTGGGCATCTCCCGGTGGAAGGCGCGCATCAAGGCCGCGACACGGCCAAGGTTGGCGCGCACATCTTCCGCCTGATAGGTTTTGGCGCCAAGAAACTCCGTGACCAGGATGCCCGGTTCGGCATGGAGGACTGCCGGCGCGAAACCGGCGGCATGGGCCGCCCGCGCCGTCATCACCTCGCGCTCGCGAAAGACATGGTGGAACGGATAGTCCTTGCCGAAACGCACGACATGTTTGCCGGCCGCGTCCGCGACCACATAGTTGGCGTTGCTCAGACCGCCAGGCAATGGTGCGATTTCGATGCCGCCGGTCCAGCAGGGCAGGGCGCGGATGCGTTCTTCGGCAGTCACAGAATCATCCCTGGTTTGCTGGGGGTTCGATAGGGTGCCATAGAGAGCGCAACGACGGTGGGAGAAACGCAAACGATCTCGTCGGTGCGGGATGCCAGGATCGGTATCCCGCACCGCACCGACGAGCCCCTTGGCCAGGTTTTTGAGCCCGGCATCCGCCCCCGCGGATCTGAAAATTCCTTGCGCCCGGCACGTTCCAAACGGCCTGATGCGTGAGTTGCGGCTCTGCCATCATCCTCCCGTTGCAGCTCCGAACCCTGTCTTGATTTCACGACAGGGTTGCCCGGTTGTCAAGAAAAAGATGTGACTTTTTTTGGGTGTTTTGCCCGAAACCATAAGATAACTCCTTTAAAAGCGCTTGGATTACCTTAAAATCGGTCAAAGTCTCAGTTCGGGGAATCAAATGGCTCAATCCAAACGCCATGGCGAAATCCTGCGGCTCCTGCAGGAAGAAGGCACCGTCACCATCGCCAGTCTGGCCGACCGGCTGGGCGTGTCGCTCGAGACCGTGCGCCGCGACGTCAAACCGCTCACCGGCGACGGCTCGGTCCTCAAGATGCACGGCGCCATCGGCCTGCCGTCGATGGTGGGCGAGGCGCCGTTCGAACGGCGCATGCGTGAGAATGCCGAAGCCAAGCGCGTCATTGCCCGCATGGTCGCCGCCACCATCCGCGACGGCGAATCGATCATGCTCGACACCGGCACGACGACCTCGTTCCTTGCCCGAGAGCTGCTCGGCCACCGGCGCCTGACGGTCGTCACCAATTCGTCGGACATCGCCCGCACGCTGGCCACCATCAACGGCAACAAGGTCTATATGGCCGGTGGCGAATTGCGCAGCGATTCCGGCGCTGCCTTCGGTGCCTCGGCCATAGACTTCGTCAGCCGCTTCTCGGTCAGCCACGCCATCATCTCCACCGGCGCAGTCGATGCGGTGATGGGCGTCATGGACTATGATTTGGAAGAGGCCGAATTCGCCCGCATGGTGCTGTCCCGCGGCCAGCGTTCACTCGTCATCACCGATCACTCGAAGTTCGGCCGCCTTGGTCTGGTCCAGGTCTGCGGCTTCGACAGCTTTTCCGAACTCGCCACCGACCGGTCACCGCCGCACGATATAGCCGCGGCCTTGGCGCAGGCCGGCGCGCGGCTCAGCATCGTCGGCGCGGAGAGCGGGTTCTGATCCAGCCAACTTTATGTTGACGATTTGGCCGGCACTTCCCACCGTTGTCTGCAGCGTGTTTAGTCCGGCCATGGCTTTCACCATCCGCCAATTGCAGTTCTTCATCGCCGTGGCCGAGCAAGGCACGGTGTCGGGTGCCGCGCAGAACCTCTCCATCTCGCAATCGTCGGTCACCGAAGCGATCAAGGAACTCGAAAGCGATCTCGGCGTCGAGCTGTTCGAACGCCATCCGCGCGGGCTGAACATCACCCACAAAGGCCACCAGTTCCTCCGCCACGCCACCAAGATCCTCGCCGACGTTTCCGACGCGCGCCGCTCTTTCTCAGGCGAACAGGCGGCAGTGGGCGGGCGACTGCAGCTCGGCGTCACCTCGCTGGTCGCGGGCTATGTGCTGTCGGACCTGCTTGCCCGTTATCGCCGCGCCTATCCCGGCGTCGAGGTCTCGGCCATCGAGGACAATGGCGATTATCTCGAACATCTCTTGATCGGCGGCAAGCTCGACATTGCCGTCATGGTCACCTCCAATTTGCGCGACCGCACCGCGCTGCAGTCGGAAATCCTCGAAGTCTCGGCCTATCGGCTGTGGCTGCCGCTCGGTCATCCGCTCGCCAGCGCTGACATCATCAGCATCGGCGACATTGCCTCCGAAACGCTGATCATGCTGACCGTCGACGAGATCGAGGAAAACACCGGCAAGCTGCTGACGGCAATTGGCGCCAAGCCACATGTCGCCTTCCGCACCCGTTCCGTCGAGGCCGTGCGCAGTCTGGTCGCGACCGGTGCCGGCGTGGCGCTGCTGCCCGATCTCGTCTACCGGCCCTGGTCGCTGGAAGGCGACCGCATCGAATCGCGCGATATTTCAGGTTCCTTGCCGGTGGTCCAGGTCGGCATGGTCTGGCGGCGCGGCTCCGGCCTGCCTCAGGCGGCACGCGATTTCATCGGCCTTGCACAGTCGCAACGGACGGTCCGCCGCTAGTGTGGCCTACTCCAAGTTGACGTCGCCAGTCTTGCGCTCGCGCCTTGTGACAGAGACCGCCTCCGCCTTGAACGGCCCGATTGGAGCAACCTCGAAGCGGCCGGCGCCGGCAAGCCTGACGGCGCGGCGGAACGTCGGACACTCCATTGGCCGGGCTGCCGGACATCGGGCGGCGTGACGTAAAGCCTCTCGGATCGCGGTCAGGCGCTGGATGGTTTGGTCAAGTTCGGTCGCCTTGGCATCCAGGCGCCCTCGATCCATTTTCGGCAGGCCGTCGGGCGTCAGCATCGCGGAAATCTCGTCCAGTGCAAATCCACCGGCGCGTCCAAGCGCGATCAAGGCGAGCCGTTCCAGGACGGCCGGGTCGAACAAGCGGCGCTGGCCGCGACGGCCGATCGAGGCGACGAGGCCCTTTTCCTCGTAGTAGCGAAGTGTCGAGGCGGGCACGCCTGTGCGGCGTGACACTTCGGCAATATCCATATCTTTCATGCTTGACCTCAAGTCGGCTTGAACTCGTAGAGTGCTCGCGACGAGCGGTGAGAGCAACAGAAAGTGAGGTCCGTTATGCCACAATCCGCGCAGCCAAACACACGGCAAGCCGCGCTTTGGAATGATGTCAGCGGAAAGGCCTGGGTCGAGATGCAGCCGATCCTCGACGAGGTACTGGCGCCGTTCGAGCGGCTCGTAGTCGATGCCGGCTATCCCGGGGAAGGCGGCAATGTCCTGGACATCGGCTGCGGCGCCGGCGCTACAACTCTGGCGATGGCGCGCCTCGTGGGCAACGACGGACGTTGTGTTGGGCTTGACATTTCGCAGCCGCTTGTCGCCCTGGCGACGGAGCGCATGCGGCGGGAAGAGGTAGCAAACGCAAGTTTTGAAGTGGGCGATGCCCAGGCGTATGCATTCGAATCCGGGCACTTCGACGCTGTTGTCTCGCGCTTTGGCGTCATGTTCTTCGATGATCCCGTGGCCGCGTTCACCAACATAAGACGGGCCGCAAGGCGCGGTGGCAAACTCGCCTTTGTTGCTTGGCGCAGTCCGGTCGAGAATGATTTCATGACGACCGCCGCGCGAGCGGCTGCGCCTTTCCTGCCGCCCGCACCCGCGCCAGACCCGGATGCGCCGGGGCAGTTTGCCTTTGCCGACGGCGCCAAGGTGAAGCGGATCCTTGACGCGAGCGGCTGGGCATCAATCGAAGTCGAACAGGCGGACGTCCTGTGTCAGATCGCCCAAGACGATCTGATGACGTACGCCACCCGGCTAGGGTCGGTCGGCGCCGCGCTGCGCGAGGTTGACCGGGCAACGGCCGAAAAAATCACCATGGTGTTGCCTGCTGCGTTCGCGCCTTTCGTGGAGGACGGTGAGGCTCGCTTCAATGCGGCCTGCTGGCTGGTGACGGCGCTGGCTTGAAGGGGCGTCTGGCTATCGGAAAAACCGATATCACCCTTCTGATAAATGAATTTGCGAAACCGGAATTTTCCAAGCACTTTCCGATTCCAGGGATCAAGCCGCCATTCAGAGCGGCATCAAGTCCAACGGACGAACTGACTTTTTCAGTTTGCGCGTGACTCCTGGCGAAGACCGAAAACCGGCCTTCGCAGTCAGGCGCCTAAATGGGAGATCGACAATGAATTCATTCCTGAAGTCATGCACTGCTCTGACGGTCGCGCTGACCTTTTCCGGTCAGGCCGTTGCCCAGGTCAAGGAACTGGGCAAAGGCGAAGGCCAGGTCAACATCGTTGCCTGGCCGGGCTACATCGAGCGCGGCGAAACCGACAAGGGCTATGACTGGGTAACCTCCTTCGAGAAGGAGACCGGCTGCAAGGTCAACGTCAAGACCGCCAACACGTCAGATGAAATGGTCTCGCTGATGAACGAGGGTGGTTTCGACCTCGTCACCGCTTCAGGCGATGCCTCGCTGCGGCTGGTCGCCGGCAAGCGCGTACAGCCGATCAACACCGACCTCATCCCAAGCTGGAAAACGGTCGACGAGCGCCTCAAGGACGCGCCGTGGTTCACCGTCGGCGGCGCTCACTACGGCGTTCCCTACCAGTGGGGTCCCAATGTCCTGATGTACAACACCGACGTGTTCAAGGAGGCTCCCAAGAGCTGGAACATCGTCTTCGAGGAAATGAAGCTGCCGGACGGCAAGTCCAACAAGGGCCGTGTCCAGGCCTATGACGGGCCGATCCACATCGCGGATGCCGCCAACTATCTGATGTTCCACAAGCCGGAACTCGGCATCAAGGATCCCTATGAACTGAACGAGGACCAGTACAAGGCAGCGCTCGACCTGCTGCGCGTCCAGCGCACCCTGGTCGGCCGCTATTGGCATGACGCCGCTATCCAGGTCGACGATTTCCAGAACGAAGGCGTCGTCGCTTCCGGTTCGTGGCCGTATCAGGTCAATACGCTGGTCGCCGCCAAGAAGCCGGTCGCTTCGACCATTCCGGAGGAGGGCGCAACCGGTTGGGCCGACACCACGATGATGGAAGCCGACTCGGCCAATCCCAACTGCGCCTATATGTGGATGGAACATTCGCTGTCGCCCAAGGTGCAGGGCGATGTCTCGGCCTGGTTTGGTTCGCTGCCCGTCGTGCCAGCCGCCTGTAAGGGCAATGAGCTTTTGACCGACGAAGGCTGCAAGACCAACGGCTACGACAATTTCGGCAAGATCAAGTTCTGGAAGACCCCAGTGTCGAAATGCGCCACCCAGAACGACCAGTGCGTGCCCTACTACCGCTGGGTGTCGGACTATATCGGCGTCATCGGCGGTCGTTAAGCGCCCTTCCCTCCCCTTGTGGGCAGGGCAATCGCATATGGCAGCGCCAGCCCCCTCTCCGGCCGCTACGGGGCCACCTCTCCCCCAT
>NZ_JAMYQF010000067.1:0-32257 GCF_040320745.1 Mesorhizobium sp. M0621
AGCAGACCCCCCTTTTTCCAGGCGGCGATCGCCAAATCGCCCCAGCCCGTACTCGATCCCGGTCATTCAAACCTCCTTCAGCGTCCCGGCCGAAATAGAATCGAGCTTCGCCCCAAAACGCAACCGAGATGTGTGAATGCAATAGGTCACTATACGGGGAGAAGGTGCCGGCAGGCGGATGAGGGGCAGCGCCATCGTCCTGTTCATGATCGTCACCATCAGCGCCTTACGGCGCCTTGATCTCCATCATGCCGGTAGCGGTGCGGGCCGAATATTGCGGCCGGTACATGTCCTCCACCGTTGCCGCCGGGTGCGCATAGGTGCCAGGCGTCACCGCACGCACGACGTAGGCGAGGGTCAAATTGTGGTCGTGGTCGCCGTCGGCCGGGTTGAACGCCGCGACGAAACGGTCGTCGCGGAATTCGAGATGGGCCGCATCGGTCTGCGCCAGCCAGGAGAAGTTCGTCAATTGGGCGCTGGAAACCAGGCCGGGATTGTCGATCTCGAAGCCGGCTGGCAACAGGTCGGTGATCAGCAGGCGCGACGGCCATTTGTTCTGCTCGTTGACCTTGAGCACAACGACATAGCGTTCGTTCTGCGTCGCCTCGGTGACGTTGGCTTCGGTGCCATCGAGCTTGTAGTAGGTGCGATCGATGGTGAAGCCGTCGCCGCCGGCCGGCAGGGGCTGGATCGGCGACGCCACCGTGGTGACGACGGCCTGCAGCGGGGCCTTTCCGGTGTTGGCGATGGTCAGCGGGCTGTCTATCAGGTCACTGCCGTCGACCTGGTTGGAATAGCCGCCGGAGTGCGCGGCGCCATTGACGGTCAGCGTGATCGTATCGTTGCCTTCCTTCAGCGCGCGGGCCGCCAGCAGCATCCAGGATTCGTCCTGGGTGCTGGTCCAGCGGGCTTCGGCGCGTTCCCTGGTCACCAGCTTGACCAGCTCCGGCACGATGGTCGGCACCGGCTTCGATTCCGCCGCCAGCGCCAGCATCGCCGCGCCGTCACGCAGCCGCGAGCCGTAGTCGGAGCGGTAGTAGTCGTAGTCGGTGGTCGACTTGGCGAGCTGCAGGGCGGTCTTGAACGTCGCTTCGGCGCGCGGCGTGTCGCCGTAGAGCGCCAGGCTCGCCGCCAATTGGGCAACGGCCATCGGGCTTGAGAACGCTTCGAGCTGGGTGTCCGCGTAGTAGCGCAGATCGCCGATCGAGGCCTTCTTGTTGCGGGCCAGCACGTAGAGGGCGTAGGCAATCTCGCTGCCACGGTCCTGTACGCTCTGGTCGTAGCCGAGCGAGTTCTGCAGGTTGCTCAGCGCCTGGTTCATGGCCAGGCTGGGCACGTCGTATTTCTGCTCGCGCGCCCTGGTCAGGAAGTCGCTGACATAGGCATCGAGCCACAGATCGCCGGAGCCCGGACCCCACAGGCCGAAGCTGCCGGCCGAGGCCTGGTAGCTCAGAACCTTGTAGATGGCGTCCTGGATGCGGTCATGGATGTCGGGGTCGCTGGCCATGCCGATGCCGGACGCCAACTCATTGACGTAGAGAAGCGGCATGGCGCGGCTGGTGGTCTGCTCGGCGCAACCATAGGGGTAGCGGTCGAGCGTCATCAACAGCGACGGCACGTCGAAGGCGGCGGCCTGGGAAACGCCGACGCTGACGGAAGCGCCGTCGAGCAGGCTTGCCGCCAGCAGCTCCTTGTCGACGCGCAGCGCGCCGCCATTGCCTTTGAGGTCGACCACCAGGCGGGTGGTGACCGGCAATTGCGCCGGACGCACCGGCACATAGAGCGTCTGCTCGACCTTGGTGCCGTCGGCATGGGCGAGCTTGATGGTCAGCGAGGCATTGCCGGCCGTCTGTGCGATCAGCGGCACGGTCAGCGTCTGGCGCTTGCCCTGGGCGAGCGTCAGCTTCTGGGGCAGGGGCTTGTCGCCCGTCGACAGGTCGCCCGTCGTTTCGATCGACAACGCATAGTCGCCGGCAGGCCCATCGGTGTCGGCGACATCGAGGCGCATGACGGCGGCGTCACCAGGCGCCAGGAAGCGCGGTAGGCCGGCGGTGATCACCACGGGATCGCGCACGATGACGTCGGACTGGGCATGGCCGACCGCGTCCTTGGTCCAGGCGACGGCCATGACGCGCACGGTGCCGTTGAACTGCGGAATGTCGAAGTCGACCCTAGCCTTGCCGTCGGCGTCGAGCTCGACGGGACCGGAGAAGAAGGCGACCAGCTTTTCGGTCGGCGGGCTGCCTTGCGCCTGCATGTTGGCGCCGTCGCCGCCGGTCCTGAGCTTGCCGGTGTTGCCAAGCGAGCCGTCGATCAGGCGACCGTAGATGTCGCGGATTTCCATGCCCAGCATCCGCTGGCCGAAGAACCAGTTCTCCGGATCAGGTGCCTTGTAATTGGTCAGGTTGAGGATGCCGACATCGACGGCGGCAACCGTGACGTAGGCATTGCTGCCCGGCTGCACACCGGCGACCGAAACCGGGATCGACAGCTGCTGGCGCGGCACGGTCTTGTCCGGCGGCGTCAAGGTGATGGCGAGCTTCTTCGAGCCCGGATCGACCTTCAGCCATTTCACGCCGATGGCGCGCGCCGGCATGCGCGTTTCCTGCGCTTCGCCCGGCCGGAACAGAGTTGCGGTGACATAGGCGCCGGCGCCCCAATCGTCGCCGACCGGGATGTCGACGGTGCTGCCGCCGGCCGGCACGGTTGCCGTCACGGTCTTCAACAGCTTGTCGGAACCGATGTTGATCAAGAGTTCGCCGGCAAAATGCGGCGAGACTTTCAGCTTGGCCACTTCGCCGGCGGCATAATTGTCCTTGTCGAGGGCGATCTCGAGGCCGTCAGGCGTTTCGGTGGTGGTAGACGAGACATACCAGCCGGCGTCGAATTCGTAGCTGGTCGCCGGTCCCTCGGGATCCGATGTCTCGACCTCGAGCCGGTACTGGCCCCAATCGACCGGGACGGAGACGGTTGCGTCGCCGTCGGCGTTGAGGTCGACCTGGCCGTTGGCGATCGACTTGGTGAAGGAGACCGGCTCGTAGTTCCAGGAATTGTTGGAGCGGTACCACTGGTAATTGCGTTCGACCTTGACCAGCGTCCATTGCGCGCCTTTTAGCGCCTCGCGCTTGCCGTCGGGATCGACGGCGATCAGGCTGAACTTGGCCGTGCCGCCCTGCGGCACTTCATTATCGGCGAAGTCAGGGCGGATGCCAATCATATGGCCTTGCGGGCGGATGCCGATGTTGAGCGAACGCTCGATGGCGCGGCCACCGGTTTCGCGCATCCTGACCGTCACCTTGGCGTCGACCAGCTTGGTGGTCGAGGGCAGTTGATCGACGGAGACCGGGAAGGTCACCTTGCCGTCATCGCCAACCACCGGCAGATCGGCGATGGGGGTAACAGTGGGTTCTGCGGACTGCTCGTCTGCGAGGCCGAAGGAAAAGCCCTGGAAACGGTCCCAATCGCGCGATGTCGACAGCGTCAGCTCGCCTTCCAGCGCCAGGCCCGCTGCCGGCGCGCCATAGAGGAAGCGGCCGTCAATGTTGATGTTGGCGGTTTCGCCCTGTGCGATCTCCTGCTTGTCGGCCTTCATGTCGAATTCGATGCGATCCGGCACGAAATCCTCGACCAGGAACATCTGGCTGGCCACCGCCGCCTGCTTGGGGTCGGTGTAGATCGACACCGACCAGGTGCCGCGCATGGCGTTGGGTTCGAGCGGCAGGTCTACGGCATGGCCGCCGGCAGAGGCGCCGTCGCTGACGATGCGGCGGTCCTCGACGCCGTCGGGGCGCGAGAAGATGAAGGTCAGCGGCAGGTTTTCGACCGCCTTGGCGGCGCCGTCGCGGGCAAGGGCCGCGACATGAACGTCCTCGCCGGCGCGGTAGATACCGCGTTCGGTCCAGGCATAGACGTCGAGCGCGCCGGGCGCCGCGCGCCCGGTGACGCCGCGGTCGGACAGGTCGAAGCCGGCTCGGCCCATGTCGAGGAAGACGAAGTCATTGTCGCCCTGCTTGGCCATCAGCACGGCCGGCACCATGCCGCCGTCGCCGCGCGTCAGGCCAGGGTTGAAGACGGCATGGCCATCGGCATCCGATGTCGCCGTGCCGAGAACCTCATTGTTCCTGGCAACCAGGGTCAGTTCGGCGCCCGAGATCGGCTTGGCACTGCCCAGCGAACGGGCAAAGACATTAAGCCCGTCCTGGCCGGTATAGGTCGACAGGCCGATGTCGGAGACGACGAACCATTGCGTGGCCATCGAATTGTAGTCGTCGCTCTTGTCGTTGACGGCCTGGGCGGTCAGCACATAGACGCCGGGCTTGCGCTGCGGCAGCGCGTCGTCGACGGGGAAGGAGGTGGTGACCTCCTTGTTGAGATCGCTGGCGATGTCGAGCTGGCCTTGCCAGACCGGCGCGCCCATCTGCTCGGAAATGTTGGAGATGTCATAGCCGTCGAGCTGGTGCAGGAACTGGTAGCCCGACAGAAGCTGGGCCAGCGAGCGGTCGCCGATGCGGTAGAGCTTCATCTCGGCGGCGTTCATGTTGACGGTGACGACCGGAATGCCGCGGCGCGCGCCGGCCGGCAGCACGAAGCTGTCGCCGGTGAAGCGGGCGGAGGCTGCGCGGTCCTGCACATAGATCGACAGCACCACGGGGGCCGCGGTCACTTCGCCGATGGCCGCCGGCAGGCCGGCGCGGAAGGTGACGTCGTAATGCTGGCCGTGCTCCAGCCCTTCGACGCAGATCTGCTTGTCCTTGGCCTCGACGCCCTTGGGCGGCGCATTGTCGACGGTGACGAACTGCGCGTAATCGACGCCGGTCTTGACCAGATCCTCGGAGAATTGCGCGCAGATGCGCGGCGCGCTGGTGTCGGCATCGACGGTGTGGTCGATAACGCGGAAACCCTTGCGCGCCTTCAGATCGGCATAGTCGGCCTGGACCGCCGGCGAAGGGTTCAGGGCAAGGCTGGCTTCATAGGCCTGCAGCGCCGGCCGGTAGAGATCGCGCTTGTCGAGGCCGTTGCCGAGCAGCGCCAGCACTTCGGCGCGCGTCTTGGTGGTGCGCAACAGCTTGTAGGCATTGAAAGCGGCAGAGGTGCCGTTTGCCGGCAAAGTGGAGGCATCGGAGGTGTTGGCGGCGGGTTGCACGGCCAGCGTTTCACGCGCCAGGTTGAGCCAGAGCTGGCCGTCATCGGGCATGACAGACACGGCGCCTTCGTATCTCAGCATGGCGGAGCGGTGGTCGCCAGTAAGCACCGATTGCTCGGCGGCATTCGTCAGCGCGGTCAGCCCTTCGGTCGGCTTGATGTAGGCTGGACCCAACAACTTGTTGCGGTATTGCTGGGCCTGATCGGCCATCCAGTTGGGGAAGAAGGCGAGTTCAGGCGGCGCGCCGATATCGGGATCGCCATCGATGTTGACGACTTTGCCGGCGACCGCGCCGTTGAACGGCTTCAGCTGGTTGTAGTCGGATTTGAGGAAGCACCATTTGGCTTTGTTGTTGTAGGTGAAGGCGCGGCAGGCCGGGTCGCCGAGACATGTCGTCTTGCACTGGTCGAGCGTGACGTTCTGGTCGGATCTGAGATCGAAGCCGAAATAATCGGAATTGTCCGTTGTCGCAATTCGCCGGGCCTCAGTCGCTTGCGCGATACCGCTCCAGGCAAAAAACAGAAGAATCAGGATCGACAGACCACGAGCCGCGCGCATTGCCATAACACCCTCCAGACACTGCTAACGTCCAAGCATGATCAAGCTTCAGTCAGGCTTGTCAACACAAGGACGCGGCAGGGTTCCGCCTGCCAACGGTTTCCTTTCCGGCCGATGGCCGGTAGTACCTCCATAGGACAGGGGATCACGCTTTCTTGCGGCAACGCAAAAGGTGTGAATTCCAAGCCCGTCCTATTTCAGACAATTGGATTGTGGCCCCTTTACGAGCGCTTCAGAACTTCATTCCAATTTTAGTTTTATAACCTAGGTTGTCTTAATGCCGGCGCATGAAGAGCAGATGTCAGGAGGTGGCGCGCCAGGGCGTGTGCTTCCGCGCGCCCTGCTTTTGGCCATGATCTGCTCGATCGCGCTGGTCGCCGAATCGCGGCCAGTGGCCGCTTTCGAGCTTTTCGGCATCAAGCTGTGGGGATCGTCCAGCGACGAGGATGCCGACATCGTCGATCCCCTGCGCTATGCGGTCACCATCAATGCCCCCGACGCCGACAAGGATCTGGTCAAGAAGCTCGAAAACGCCTCGACGCTGAAAAGTGACGAGGAACGTCCGGTTTCTGGCTCGCTCGGGCTGATGGCCAAGGCGCGCGGCGATCGCGAGCAGCTGGTCGCCGCGCTCTATGCCGATGCCCGATACGAAGGCGTCGTCACTGTCACCATCGACGGCAAGCCGCTCGACGATTTGCCGCCCGACGCCGAATTCAAGGGCCCGCAGCCGATTCCCGTGGTCATCGACATTGCCAGCGGGCCGAAATTCACTTTGGGCAATATCAGGCTGCAAGGCGACGCGGCGGGGCTGATGAGCGCCGATTATGGCCTGATATCAGGCGGCGATGCCGGGTCCGGTGCCGTGCTCAAGGCCGAAGCGCTGATCGTGCGGACGTTGAAGGAGCAAGGCAGGCCGCTGGCCAAGGTGACGGGCCGGCAAATCGTCGCCGACCATGCCACTTCGACGCTGGACGTGACGCTGACGGTCGCCGCCGGGCCGGTGGCCGGCTACGGCCCGACCACGGTGGAAGGCACCGAGAAGGTCGACCGCGACTTCACCGAATACATGACCGGCCTCAAGCGCGGCCGGCAATATTCGCCGCAAGAGATCGACGACGCGCGTGACCGGCTGCTGGCGCTCGAAGTCTTCAACAGCGTGACGTTCAAGGAAGCCGACACGCTCGACGCCGACGGCAACATTCCGATCGGCGTTCAGGTCAGCGAGCGCAAGCCGCGCTATTTCGGCGTCGGCGGCACCTTTTCCAACACCGAGGGATTGGGCCTGGAAGGCTATTGGGGCCACCGCAACCTCTTCGGCCGGGCCGAGAAGCTGCGCATCGACGGCGCCATCAGCGGCATCGGCAGCAATGATCTCGGCGAACTCAACTACAATGCCGGCATCATGTTCGAAAAACCGGGCGTGATCGGGCCGGCATCGAAGTTCTTCGCCAGCGTCAAGACCGTGCTCGAACATCCGGACGCCTATGACCATTTCTCGATCAAGGGCAGCACCGGCCTGTCCTACGAGTTGACCAAGAAGCAGACGGTTTCAGCGGAAGTCGCGCTCGACTATTCCCGCATCCACGACGCATTCGGCAAGCACAAATACCTGATCGCCAGCATTCCACTGCAATATGTCTATGACAACCGGGACAACCGGCTGAACCCGACCAGCGGCTTCCGTGTGCTGGCCTATGCAGAGCCCAGCTACGACATTTTGAGCGGCGCAGCCTTCCTCAAGCTGAAGGGCGAGGGATCGGCCTATCAGTCGCTGGATTCGGCCTCGAAGTTCGTGCTGGCCGAACGTGTCGCCATTGGTTCGATCGTCGGCACCAGCCTTGAAAATGTGCCGGCCGACCGGCGCTTCTATTCCGGCGGTGGCGGTTCGGTGCGCGGCTATGCCTATCAGGGCATCGGCCCCAAGGATTTCACCGGCCAGCCGATCGGCGGTCTGTCGTTCTTCGAGACCTCGGTCGAAATGCGCATCGCCGTCACCGACACGATCGGCATCGTGCCGTTTGTCGATGCCGGTACCGTGTCGACCAAATCGTTTCCCGATTTCTCCGACGTCAAGGTCGGCGCCGGCGTCGGCCTGCGCTATGTCACCCCGTTCGGACCGCTGCGCATCGACGCCGCCGTACCGCTCAACCGCGATCCGGGCGACCCGCATTTCGGCATCTATGCCGGCATCGGACAGGCGTTTTGACGATGAAGACGGTCTGGCGCATCCTCCGCTTTGTCCTTTACACGGTGCTGATCGTGATTGCGGGGGCGATCGGCGCGGTGGTCGTGCTGACCAAGACCGAGCGTGGACGCGACAATCTCGCCGGCATCATCTCGCGCCTGGCATCGAGCGACGACCGCAAGATCACCGTCAGCGGCATAGACGGCATCTGGTCCGGGGCTCTCAGCGTCGACCATGTCGTGCTGGAAGACCGCGAGGGTGCTTGGCTGGTGGCACGCAAGGTGGCCGTCGACTGGTCGCCGCTGGCGCTGCTGTCGAAAAACTTCAGCGCCGACCGTATCGCGGCCGGGCGCATCGAACTTGCCCGATTGCCGGTGGCCAGCACGCAGCCGGCGCAGGGCGGCGGCGCGACGACGCTGCCGGTTTCGCTCGACATCAAGCAGATCGACCTGCCCGAGATCGCGCTGGGGCAAGACCTTGCCGGCAGCGGCATCGCCGAACTTGCAGCCAAGGGTATGTTCAAGGCGGATGCTGCGCCGCTGGCGGTCGAAACGATGCTCAACGTCACCCGCCATGACGGCAAGCAAGGCAATGTCGACGCCAAAATCCACTTTGCGCCGGCAGACAACAGGCTCGACCTCGACCTCAAGGCCTCGGAGCCGGCAGGCGGCATCATCGCCAATCTGCTCAAATTGCCTGATACGCCGCCGGTCGACATAATCGTCTCGGGCACGGGACCGCTCGCCAACTGGAACGGCATCGGCACGTTCACGGTCGACGGCAAGATCGTCACTCAGCTGACGGGCCGCCACCAGCTGACCGACAAGGGAAACTACATAGAGGCCGAGGGGGATGGCGATTTCGCCCGCTTCCTGCCGGAGAATTTGAAGCCGCTGTTTGCCGGCAAGACCAGCTTCGATGTTGCAGGCACCGCCACATCGGCCGGCGGCGTCAGTGTCGACCGCGCCAACATCGACAGCGATGCGGTGCATGGCACCGCCACCGGTATCGTCGATCCCGCCGGCGCCAGCGATCTCTCGGTCGAACTCGCCGCCAAGGGCCCGCCTGTCGTCGTCAGCGTGGGAAGCAAGGCGCAACCGATCACGCTGGCGATCAGCAACGCCACCGCCCGCGCGTTCGGTGACGGCAAGGCGCCGATCATCGATATCGGCGCTTCCTTCGTTTCGATCGTCGCCGGTGGTACGCGCTTGGACGATCTGGCGGCGCAGATCCATTCCGACGGTTTCGACATCCAGAATCGCGCCGGGCCGGTCACCGTCAAGCTGGAGGCGGGTGGTCTCAAAACCGACGTGGCGACGCTGGCGCCCTTGATCACCGGCAAGGTCGGTGTCGATCTGACCGGATCGGTCAGCAAGGATGCCATTGCCATCGACCAGGGCACGCTGCGCTCCGACGCGCTCAACGCCTCGCTGACAGCCACCGTGGCGCTTGCCGATCTGTCGATGCAGCTCAAGATGAACGCCGATGCGGTGGCGACGGCCTTGCCGCCGCAGATCGCCTCGGTGCTCGGTGCCCGGGTGAAATTCTCGGCCACCGCGACGCGCGATCCGCAGGGGTCCTTCGCCGCCAACTCGATCGAATTCACATCCGGGTCGCTCAGCGCCGCCGGTACCGCCAGCATGCAAGGCACTGACATCAAGGCCGACATCAAGGGCAAACTGGGCGACGTGTCCGTGCTGTCGCCGACGGTCGGCGTGCCGGTTGCCGGCGGCGTCGATTTCGCGCTGTCGGCAAGCGGCGCCATGACGGCGCCGGATTTCACCGTTTCCGCCGACAGCGACAGCCTGACGGCCTCGGGCCGCACGGTGAAGAGCATCAAGCTGACGGCGAGCGGCAAGGCGGACATTGAGAGCCCCGCCGCCAATGTCTCGCTGACCGGCTCCGTCAACGACCAGCCGCTCGACATCAAGGCGGCGCTGGTGACGAGCGAAGGCAAGCGTTCGATCAATGGCTTCCTGGTCTCGCTCGGCGACAACAAGGTCTCGGGCGATCTCGCATTGGACGACAAGTTCATGCCGCTCGGAACGCTGACGCTCGCGGCACCCGCTATCGACCAGTTGGCCGCACTTGCCGGCCAAGCGGTGACGGGCGACATTGACGGCACCATCCGCTTTCCCATGGACGGCCCCCCACCCTCCGGGGCTTTCGACGCTAAGCCCAGGTCTAGCGCGCGCGGCGAGGTGATGGCCAAGGCCATCACCGTGAATGCGCTGATCGCCAACTATCTCAAGGCGCCGGCGATCGCAGGTTCGATCAAGGCCGACAGCGTCACCTCGGGAACCACGGAAATCGGCGGCATCGCCGTCGACCTGAAGCGCGATGGCGACTGGACCAATTTCACCGGCGGCGCCACCATTTCGGGCATTCCGGCAACCGCTGCCGGCCGGGTGAAGATCGCCGACGGCACGACCAGCATCGAGATCGCCTCAGGCGAAGCCACGGTTCGCGGCATCAAGGCGGCAATCGCTCAAGCTTCGACGTTGAGCATCGCCAACGGCACGACTAGTATCGAAAGACTGGCGCTCGATGTCGGTGGCGGCTCGGTGACCTTGTCCGGTACCGCCGGCCAGACGCTCGATCTCGCGGCGCAATTCTCGGCACTGCCGGCAGCACTGGCCAATGATTTTTCGCCCGGCCTCGATGCGGTGGGCACGCTCGGCGGCACGGCGCAGGTGACCGGGTCGCCGGCCGCTCCCGACGTTCACTTCAACGCGCAGCTGGCAGGCATCGAAACCAGCCAGACTCGCCAGGCCGGGCTCGGGCCGCTCGCGGTCGACGCTGCCGGCAGCTACACCATGGTCGGCGGCGTTGTGCTCGATCATGCGACGCTTTCCGGCGACAAGATTTCCGGCAAGGCGGCCGGCACCCTCAATCCGAACGGCGCCAGCGATTTCGTGTTGGATCTCATCTCATCCGGTCCCAGCCTGCCTCTGACTGTCGGCAGCGCCGAGAGCCCGGTCAAGGTCGAGATCCAGTCCTTGTCGGCAAAGGTGACGGGCGAGAACACGCGGGCGCGTCTGGATGTATCTGCGATCCTACCCTCGATCACCACCAGCCCGGCGAAGGTGGATGGGCTTGTCTTGGCATTGCATTCGGATGCGTTCGATCTCAAGAACCGCGCAGGACCGGTTTCCGGCACGGTGTCGGTGGACAAGGTCGGTCTCGACAATCTCGTGATCGCACCGCTGATCGCCGGCAAGGTCACGGCAGCGCTCAGCGGCCGCTTGACAGCCGACGCGGTCGCCATCGATAGCGGCTCGCTCAAGAGCGATGCGCTGAACAGCCAGGTCGCGGGCCAAGTGTCGCTGCGCGACGGCGCCATGGACCTCAATCTGACGGCGGATGCCCCATCATCGGCCTTGCCGGCGGCGGTGCGCGGGATGCTTGGTGAACGCGCACAGATCAGCGCCACGCTGAAGCGCGACCCCAACGGCAGTATCGATATAGGCGGATTGAAGCTGGCCTCGGGCGCGCTGACTGCGCAAGGGCAAGCCAGTCTTGCCGACAACAAGGTGGCCGCCGACATCAAGGGCGCGCTGGGTGATATCTCGCTGCTGTCGAAGGACGCCAAGGGCGCCATCGTCTTCGCGTTGAACGCACAGGGGCCAGCCACCGTGCCGGATCTGTCGCTGACCATCGACAGCGACAGGCTGCTGGTGGCATCGCGCGAGATCACCGGTCTGAAGCTGACCGCTACCGGCAAGGCCGATGCCGCCAACCCGGCGGCGAATGTACAACTGACCGGCAATGTCGCCGGCCAGGCGCTGCAAGGCAGCGCGGTGCTGGCGACGGCGGACGGCAAAAGCGCCGTCAACGGCCTGCTGCTGTCGCTCGGCAAGAACAGGATTTCCGGCGATCTGGCGCTGGATGAGAAGTTCGTGCCGGTCGGCACGATTGCGCTCGACCTGCCCGATATCGGCCCGCTGGCGGCGCTGGCACTGGAAAAGGCCGAAGGCGACGTGCGTGGCACCATTGCCTTCTCGAAGAACGGCATCGCGCCACAGGTTGCGATCAAGGCGGCGACAGCGTCGATTACGCGGGGCGACCTTCAGGCGAAAGCCGTCTCTGTCGATGCGCTGGTCGCCAACTATCTGGCAATACCCGTGATCTCCGGAAAAATCCGCGCCGACACCGTCACGTCAGGCGGCACCGTGATCAGCGGCATCGATGTCGACTTGAAGCGCGACGGCGACTGGACCGGCTTTTCCGGCGGCGCAACCGTCAAGGGCATTCCGGCGCGGGCCGCTGGCCGGGTGAAAGTGGCCAACGGCACGATGACTATCGAGCTTGCGTCCGGCCAGGCGACCGTCCAGGGCATCAAGGCGGCCATCGCCCAGGCCTCGACCGTCAGCATTGCCAATGGCACGACGACGCTGGACCGTCTGGTGCTCAACCTTGGCGGCGGCACGGCGACGGTGACCGGCAAGGTCGGCACGGTGCTCGACATCAACGCGACGCTGGCGCGGGTGCCGATGTCGCTTGCGAACAGTTTCTCGGCCGGCCTCGACGCCGCCGGCTCGATTTCGGGCACGGTGAAGGTGACGGGTGCACCGGCGAGCCCTGCGGTCGCCTTCAACATCGACGCGGCGGGTGTGCAGACATCGCAGACCCGAGGTGCTGGTGTCGGGGCGGTGAGTGTCTCCTCGTCCGGTACCTTTGCCGCCAACAAGCTGGCCTTCAACGCCAACGTCAGCGATGGCGCCGGCCTTGGCCTCAAGGGCGGCGGCACCGTGACGACGGCCGGCACGCCGGCGCTGGTGCTCGACTTCAATGGCGCCGTGCCGTTCGGTCTGCTCAGCCAGAAGCTCGCCGCGCAAGGCATGTCGCTGTCTGGAACCGCCAATGTCAACGTGCAGGTGCGAGGTCCCGCGACATCGCCTGTCATCGGCGGCAGCGTCAGCACCTCCGGCGCGCGCCTTGTGGATGCGCGCTCGGGCCTCGCCGTCAACGATCTCGCCGCCGATGTCTCGATTGCCGGCGGCGTGGCCAGGATCAACCGGCTGACCGGAACGCTGTCGACGCGCGGCAGCCTGTCGGCCAGCGGCACGGTCGGCATCAACCCGGCGCAGGGTTTCCCGGCCGACCTGTCGATCAAGCTGGTCGACGGCCGCTATACGGACGGAAGGGTTGTGACCGCCAATCTCGGCGGCGACCTGACGATCAAGGGACCGCTGACATCCGCACCGGTGATTGCCGGTACCATCAACCTCGCCAAGACGGTGATCACGGTTCCAGACAAATTGCCGGGCTCGCTTGCGGCGCTCGACGTCAAGCACAAGAACGCACCGGGTGCGGTACGGGCGCAGGACAAGGCGCTGCGGCCGCCGACGACAAGCGGCAAGGGCGGCGGCACGGGCCTTGCCCTCGATGTCACGGTCAATGCGCCGAACCAGATCTTCATCCAGGGCAGGGGCGTCGATGCCGAACTCGGCGGCTCGCTCAGGCTGACCGGCCCCGCATCGTCGCCACAAGCAGTTGGCACCTTCACCTTGCAGCGCGGCCGGCTGTCGATCCTCGGCAAGCGGCTGACCTTCACCGAAGGCACGGTCGGCTTCTCCGGCTCGCTTGTGCCCTATCTCAACCTGACGGCGACCACGGCAACGACCAGCGCCACCGTCACCATCGTGGTGTCGGGCGAGGCGACCAATCCGAAATTCATCTTCTCCTCGGTGCCTGCATTGCCCGAGGACGAGGTGTTGGCGCAACTGATCTTCGGCCGCTCGATGTCGAACCTGTCGCCACTGCAGATCGCCCAACTCGCCGAAGCGGCCGGGCAACTGGCCGGCGTCGGCGGCTCGACGTCGCTGCTGGAAAACCTGCGCAGCGCCATCGGCGTCGACGATCTCGACGTCACCACGGACGACCAGGGCGGCACGGCGGTTTCGGCCGGCAAATACCTCAACGACCGCACCTATGTGACGATCCAGAAGGGCGACAAGCCGGGCTCGGGCAAGGCGACGATCGACCTCAATGTCGGGCGCGGTGTCAAGCTGCGCGGCGAGGCCAACGATGCCGGCGAAGCCAAGGGCGGCATCTTTTACGAGAAGGAATACTGATACTTCGGCGGGAGTTTTGGCCCCATGGCGGCTCGATGGTGGCGCTGTCCGGCCCCCAGTAAATGTCTCAGTTTAATCGACTATCGAGATTTCAGAGGAATCCGTCGCGCAGTAGCAATTTTGCGCCAAGACTGTCGTTATCACGCGAACCGCTCCCTTTCCAAAGTTGCACATTCCCTAACATGTTCTCAATCCACGCCGTCTTTGACATCATGGCCTGGATGCGGAATGTTAAAAGGCGGAAAGCCAACAATGGGAGTTAAGTCATGACAATTTATAAGAGTAATGGCGATCGCGTTCCGGATCACATCCTGGCCATGGCCGAAGACGCCAAGGCAGGCAAGGTGGATCGCCGCGAATTCCTGGCCATGGCCAGCGTCTTCGGTGCATCGACGGCAATGGCTTACGGCTTGCTCGGCCTCGCCGACCCGACGCCGGCGAAGGCCGAAGAGGTAAAAGGCAAGAAGGGCGGCACGCTGAAGATCGCCCAGTGGATCAAGGATCCCAAGGATCCGCGCAAGGCCGACTGGTCGGAAATCGCCAATGCCGAGCGCCAGGCGCTCGAGCCGCTGGTCAAGTACACACCCGAATACACATTCCGCCCCTATCTGCTGGAAAGCTGGGACGTGAACGACGACGCCACGCAGTACACGCTGCATGTGCGCAAGGGCGTGACCTGGTCGAATGGCGATGCCTTCACCGCCGCCGACGTCGTCTTCAACCTCAAGCGTTGGGCCGACAAGAAAGCCGAAGGCAATTCGATGCCCGGTCGTCTCGGTTCGCTGGTCAAGGACGACAAGCTCGACGAAAGCGCCGTGACCATGCCTGACGACCACACGGTCGTGCTGAAGCTCGGCAAGCCTGACATCGCGCTCATTCCCAACATGTGCGACTATCCCGGCTTGATCGTCCACAAGAGCTTCGACGAGAAGGGCGGCGACTTCAAGGCCTGCCCGATCGGCACCGGCCCGTTCGAGCTCGTCTCCTACGATGTCGGCCAGAAAGTGGTCTACAAGCGCCGCACCGACGACAAGTGGTGGGACGGCGAAGTGTTCCTCGATGGTCTGGAATTCATCGACTACGGCACCGATCCGGCGGCCATGGTCAGTGCTTTCGAAGCCGGTGAAGTGCACACCAATTTCGAGACTTCGGCCGACTACGTGTCGATCCTCGACGGCATGGACCTGGTGAAGTCGGAAATCGTCACGGCGTCGACCATCGTCTGCCGCACCAACATCAACAACAAGCCTTATGGCGACCAGAAGGTGCGCAACGCGCTGCAGCTCGCGGTCGACAACAATGTCGTTCTTCAGCTTGGCTACGGCAATGCCGGCACGGTCGCCGAAAACCACCATGTCTGTCAGATTCATCCGGAGTATTATGAGCTTGCGAAGGTCGCCCGCGACCCAGCCAAGGCAAAGGCGCTGATGGCGGAAGCCGGCCAGGCCGACTTCGAACACGAGCTGATCACCGTCGACGAGGACTGGCACAAGAACACCGGCGATGCGATCGCCGCCCAGATGCGCGACGCCGGCCTCAAGGTGAAGCGCACCGTGCTGCCGGGCTCGACGTTCTGGAACGATTGGACCAAATATCCGCTGTCCATGACCAACTGGAACATGCGGCCGCTTGGCGTCCAGGTGCTTGCGATCGGCTATCGTACAGGCGAAGCCTGGAACGAGACGGCCTATGCGAATCCCGACTGGGATGCCAAGCTCAATGCGGCGCTCGCCGTTGCCGACGCCGCCAAGCGCAAGGAAATGATGAAGGACATCGAGCAGATCCTGCAGGATTCCGGCATCATAATCCAACCATACTGGCGCAAGCTCTACAGCCACTCGGTCAAGGCGGTGCAGAACTACAAGATGCATCCGACCTTCGAGCGCGACTACGGCAAGGTCTGGCTCGACCAGGCTTGATCGCACCGACAAGGGGGAGGGACGTCGTCGTCCCTTTCCCCTGCTCTTTGCATCGTCCATGCCTGTTGGTCCGCGCTTTCTCAAAAAAGTTGCGGGACTCCAAGGCAAGGTCATGCAACAAAAACAGGGTTGATCGCATCCGAAGGCCTGTTTGACAGCCAGCCCCGCCGGTCACGGCAGGGTTGGCTTTCATAGCCGGCTCAAACCCCAACCCATCGGCAGGGGGCCGCCATGCTTTCTTTCGTTATCAGGCGTCTTGGCACCATGGCATTGACGATGCTGTGCCTGACCATGATCGTCTTCTTCCTGATCAACCTCGAACCCAATCTGAAGAAGCTGGCGATCAGCCAGACCGAAATGCACACGTCGGCCGAGCAGCTCGAGAGTTGGCTGGTCAACCATGGCTACCGGCAGAACTTCTTCGTCCGTTATGGCCAATGGCTGGGCGTCGTGCCCAAGCAACCGGTGACCGACCCGGCGACTGGCAAGCCTGCGCAGCGTTTCTCCTTCTGCAACGATCCGCTTGTGCCGACCTTCGCAGGCGTTTTCGAGGGCGATTTCGGCTGCTCGACCAAGTTCAAGGCAACCGTCGCCTCGAAACTGTTCCCGGCGCTCGGCGCCACCGGCATCCTTATGTTCTGGGTGCTGGCGGTGATGGTGCCGATCTCGCTGCTGGTCGGCATTCTCGCCGGCATGCGCGAGGGCTCGCGAACCGACCGCGTGCTTTCGGTGGCCTCGATCGCCTCGACGGCGACGCCCGAATATGTGTCGGGCGTCATCTTCACCGTCATCTTCGCCTCATGGCTTGGCTGGCTGAACGGCTCGGCGGCTTCGGCAAGCCAAGGCATCACCTTCTATAATTTCACGTTGCCGGTGATGACGTTGGCGATCTACGGCATCGGCTATATTGCGAGGATGACCCGCGCGTCGATGGTTGAGGTGATGACGCAGCAATATATCCGCACCGCCCGGTTGAAGGGTCTCTCCTTCGGCAGCGTGGTGGTCAAACATGCGTTGCGCAACGCGCTGATCGCGCCGTTCACCGTCATCATGCTGCAGTTTCCCTGGCTGCTCACCGGCGTCGTCATCGTCGAGGTGATGTTCCGCTACCAGGGTTTTGGTTACACGCTGGTCGAGGCGGCCGGCAACAACGACATAGACCTCTTGCTCGGCTGCTCGCTGGTTTCGGTGTTCATCGTCTTGATCACGCAGCTCATTTCCGATGTCGGCTACGCGTTTCTCAATCCGCGTATCAGAGTTCAGTAGGGAGCGAAGCGGATGCCGGTTCAATATATCAGTGGCTTCACCGTCGTTCTCGAAGTGCTGTCGCGCTTCTGGCCGGTCTGGATCGCGCTCGTCATCGTCATGGGTGCGAGTTTCGCCTACAAGAAGAAGCTGGCGCTCTACGGCCAGCTGTTCGACAGCGGTGTCGGCATCGTCGGCGTCGGCATCTGCCTGTTCTGGCTGTTCACGGCGATCTTCGCCGCGACCGTATCGCCGTTCGATCCACTGGCTCAGGTCCCCATCATGAAGGACGTACTGCCGGGCGCCATCGAACCGCAATCGGGGCTGACCTATCTGTTCGGCGGCGACAAGCTGGCGCGCGACGTGTTCTCGCGCATGGTCTATGGCAGCCAGATCGTGCTGATCATCGCGCCTGCCGCAACCGGCTTCGCGCTGATGGTCGGCATCACGCTGGGCCTGCCCGCGGGCTACTACGGCGGCAAGATCGACACCGTGCTATCGTTCCTGGCCAATTTGGTGCTCGCCTTCCCGGTGATCCTGCTGTTCTACCTGCTGGTGACGCCGGGCATCATGGACACGCCGATCCCCTATGGCATGGCCGGCGTGTTCTTCCTGTTTCCGATCATCTTCTTTAGCGTGCTGTTCTGGACGCGCTACAAGAACCGGCCCGATCGGCTCTACATCCTTCTCGGCATCACCCTGATCCTCGGCGGCTGGATCTATGCCGGCCTGGTCTTCGACGCCGATCCGTTGAAGATCGTGCACATCGATCCCAACCAGCTCAACATCTTCGTGGCGGTGGTGTTCGCCTCCAGCCCCGGCGTGTTCCGCATCGTGCGCGGCCTTGTGATGGACATCAAGACGCGCGACTATGTGGCGGCGGCGCAGACGCGTGGTGAATCGCCGTGGTACATCATGCTGTGGGAGATCCTGCCCAATGCGCGCGGGCCGCTGATCGTTGATGCCTGCCTGCGCATCGGCTACACCACGATCCTGCTCGGCACGCTGGGTTACTTCGGCCTTGGCCTGGCGCCGGAAAGTCCGGACTGGGGCACCGCGATCAAGGACGCCAGCCGCCTGCTGCGCTCCTTCATCCACCCGGCGCTGCCGCCAACGATCGCGCTGATGTCGTTCGTGCTGGGCTTGAACCTGCTCGCCGACTCGTTGCGCGAACAATCGATGAAAGACTGATCTGCGGGTTTCGACCCGATGCGCCTGAAAGAATTAGGCCTGAAAGAACCAGGATTGGAGCGACCCATGAACGAGGCAGTTCGAAATCCCGCCAAGCCGACCCCCGGGCCGACCAATGGGCCGATCATCGAGATCGAGAACCTGTCGATCTCCTTCTTCACCCGCAAGGGCGAGATACCGGCCGTCATGGATTTTTCCTGCACCGTCATGCCGGGCGAGGCGATGGGCATCGTCGGCGAATCCGGCTGCGGCAAGTCGACAGTGTCGCTCGGCATCATGCGCGACCTCTCCAACATCGGGAAGATCGTCGGCGGCAAGATCAAATTCCAGGGCAAGGACATGGCCGAACTCTCCGATGAGGAGCTGCGCGCCATCCGCGGCAACAAGATCGCGATGATCTACCAGGAGCCGATGGCCAGCCTCAACCCGGCAATGAAGGTCGGCCAGCAGTTGATGGAAGTGCCGCTGATCCACGACAAGGTATCGAAGGAAGAGGCATATAAGCGCGCGCTCGAAATGGTGCGCTCGGTCAAGTTGCCCGATCCAGAGCGCATGATGCGCTCCTATCCGCACCAGCTCTCCGGCGGCCAGCAGCAGCGCATCGTCATCGCCATGGCGCTGCTGTCGAAGCCGGCGCTGCTGTTGCTCGACGAGCCGACGACGGCGCTCGACGTGACGGTGGAAGCGGGCATCGTCGACCTGGTCAAGGGGCTCGGCGAGAAGTTCGGCACGTCGATGATCTTCGTCTCGCACAACCTCGGGCTCATCCTTGAGACCTGCGACCGCATCACGGTGATGTATTCGGGCGAAGCGGTTGAGACCGGCAAGATCAAGGATGTCTTCGACCGGATGCGCCATCCCTATACGCAAGGGCTGTTCCGCTCGATCCCGCTGCCCGGCGCCGACAAGAATTCACGACCGCTGATTTCCATCCCAGGGCAATTGCCGCTGCCGCACGAGCGGCCCAAGGGCTGCAATTTCGGCCCGCGCTGCCACCATTTCGTCGAGGGCGTCTGCAACGCCGCCGAGATCCCGATGATCGAGGTCGCGGGTCACGAAGGCCATTTCTCGCGCTGCGTGCGCTTCAACGAGATCGACTGGGAAGCGCTGCCGCCCGGCGCCAAGAAGGTCAATGAGCGTGTCGTGCCCGGCGCGCCGGTGCTCAAGATCGAGGACCTGAGGAAATACTACAAGGTCGGCGGCAGCGAGGTGTTCGGTTCGAGCGAAGGCCGCGTCGTCAAGGCCAACGAGACCATCTCGTTCATGGCGCGCGAATCCGAGACCGTCGCCATCGTCGGCGAATCCGGCTGCGGAAAGTCCACGCTGGCCAAGGTGCTGCTCGGGCTGGAGACGGCAAGTGCCGGCACAGTGACGCTAGGCAACAAGGAAATCCAGTCGACCGGCATCGAGAGCCGCAGCGTCGAAACCGTATCGTCGATCCAGATGGTGTTCCAGAATCCGTTCGACACGCTCAATCCCAGCCATTCGGTCGGCTCGCAGATCATCCGCACGCTGGAGAAATTCAATGTCGGAAACACGGTTGCCGACCGCCGCAAGCGCATGCTGGAACTGCTGGACCTGGTGAAGCTGCCGCGGGCTTTCGAGACCCGCAAGCCCCGCCAACTATCCGGCGGCCAGAAGCAGCGCATCGGCGTGGCGCGGGCCTTTGCCGGCGACGCCAAGGTGGTGGTGGCCGACGAGCCGGTCTCGGCACTCGACGTGTCGGTGCAGGCGGCGGTGACCGAGTTGCTGATGGACATCCAGCGCAAGAACAAGACGACGATGCTGTTCATCAGCCACGATCTGTCCGTCGTGCGCTACATCGCCGACCGAGTGGTCGTCATGTATCTCGGCTATATCGTCGAGCAGGGCACGACCGATCAGATCTTCGCGCCGCCCTATCATCCCTATACCGAAGCGCTGCTGTCGGCGATCCCGATCGCCGATACCAGCGTGGTCAAGAAGCATATCGTGCTCGAGGGCGACATTCCGTCGGCGATGAATCCCCCCACAGGTTGTCCGTTCCAGACACGCTGCGGCTACAAGAAGCTGGTGCCCGACAATCTCTGCGAGACCAAGGTGCCGCCGGTCAAGAATTTGGGCGACGGCCATATGAGCCTGTGCTGGCTGTCCGACGATGTGCTGGCGACGATGGAGCCGGTGATCAAATTCGACAAGGAACACGCCGCGCAGGAGGGCGTGCCGGAAGACGCGCCGCATGGCGATGGTCCCGGTTTTGTCGGCACGCCACCCAAGCGGCCGCATGGCAAGACGGGCAGCGCGGAAGCCGATGCGGTGGGGCAGGCTGCCGAGGAGACCGAAGCCGTTTCGAAAGCCCGCCGTCACGAGGTCCGTGACGAGGTTTCGGAAACCGGTGCACCCGCGACGGATGCCAACGCTACCTCGGCGCCGTTCACGCCAAGAACGCTTGGCGACGGTCGTCAGGCGGAGAGTGCACGCGTGGCGCCACTTGGCGAGCGCGCCGCAAGGCGGGCCAGGCCAAGCCAGGATGCGACAAAGACGAGCGGGACGGTCGAGCCAGCCCGGCTGACCAGCGCAAGTGCCGTCGACAAGAACCGCCCGGCTGGCATCGCCAGGCCTGCCAAGCCGGACGATCTGAAGCTGATCGCCGGTGTTGGCCCGAAGATCGAGGGCATCCTGAACGGTCTCGGCATCTTCACCTATGCGCAGGTCGCGGCGTGGAAGAAGGCCGAGCGCGAATGGGTCGACGACCATCTGAAGTTCCACGGCCGCATAGAGCGCGACGACTGGGTCAAGCAGGCCAAGGCGCTCGCCAAGGGCGGCGAGGCGGAATACATCAAGGTGTTCGGCAAGAAGCCGCGCTGACCAAGGAGCTGCCGCTGTCGTGGCAGCCCGTGTTTTTATGCCTGTCGTCGTCCCAAAACCGCTGCGCACTTTTGGGCGACAGGCATTAATTGCCGCACTCGCTCAGTTGCTGCGCATAGTCGCGCGCCATCTTGTCGGTGGCCCGGGCGTAGCCCTGCACGCCGGCATCGCCCCGGTTGCCTCGGCCATAGGCTGTCCAGCCGAGATAGTAGGCAAGGTAAAGATTGTAGGTGTCGTTGCGCGCGACGCCATAGCTGTCTGCGGTCTTGGAGTGATACCAGCCGACGAAATCGACCGCATCGGCGAACTTCGTGCGCCGCGCCGCCCAGTTGCCGGTCTCGCTCTGATATTGCGACCAGGTGCCGTCCAGCGCCTGCGAGAAGCCGGTGGCTGACGAGACATGCTTCCACGGGATGAAGCCGAGCAGCTTTGTGCGTGGCGGCCGGGCGTTGCTCTTGAAGCCGGACTCCTTGCGCACCGTTGCCATCAGCACGGGAACAGGGATGCCGTATTTCTGCTGGGTGCGTTCGGCGGCCGACTGCCAGTTGTCGAACCAACCGTCATTCTGGTCGAAGACGGCACAGACATTGTTGATGTGGTTGGGCGGCGTCGCGCAGGCAGAAAGTGCCAGCAGCACGCAAACCGCACCAATTTTACTAAAACTCGAACTACGCATTGGCAGAGCAATAGGCCGAAATCATAAAGGGAATCTTGCAGCGTTCGTTAATGCCTCGCCGGCGCGGTCCCTTGAAAAAATCCAATACCAGTAAATCGACGTGTTTTGTCGCTTTTTCTAAACAGATGCTGCAGAAATGCCGCCTTGGCTAAAATCACGCCCGCAAATGGCGTATTTCTGACAGCTTGCCTGGTTCGCCGGAGCTTTGATGCCAGGCATGAACGAACCGAGACGCAAACGCGGCGCCGAGCGCACCAGCAACAGAGGGCCATCGGCCATTCCGCAACTGCCGCTTAGGCGGGTGACAAATCCCTATCCGCCAATGGCCATGCTGTCGCCGGATCACATCGAGGCGATCCACCAGGCGTCGATGCATATATTGGAGAATTTCGGCATCGAGGTGATGAGCCCGCGCGCGCTGTCGTTGTTCGAGAAGGCCGGTGCAAAAGTCGATCATGCCTCAGCGAATGTCCGCATCGATCGCGGCCTGGTCGAAGAAGCGCTGAAGACCACGCAGTCCAGCTATGTGTTGACGCCGCGCAACCCGGCCAGCGCGGTTCATCTCGGCGGCAACACCATCAATTTCACCCTCGTTGCCGGGCCGCCCAACGTGCACGACATGGAGCGCGGCCGCCGCGCCGGCAATCTGCGCGATTATTCGGATCTGACCCGGCTGGCGCAGCATTTCAACTGCATCCACATGCTCGGCAACCAGGTCTGCGCACCGGTGGAGTTGCCGGCAAACTCCCGCCATCTCGACACTTACTTCACCAATCTGACGCTGACCGACAAGAGTTTCCATGTCTCGGCGATCGGCCGGGGCAGGGCGCTGGACGGCATCGAGATGATGGCGATTTCGCGCGGGTTGACGCTCGACCAGATGCGCGACGATCCCGGCATCACCACCATCATCTCGGTCAACTCGCCGCGCCGCTTCGACGAGATGATGGCCGAGGGGCTGATGACCATGGCCGAGTTCGGCCAGTCGGTGGCGGTGACGCCGTTCACGCTGATGGGGGCGATGAGCCCGGTGACGCTGGCCGGCGCGCTGGCGCAGCAGAACGCCGAGGCACTGTTCGGCGTCGTGCTGACGCAGCTTGTGCGTCCAGGCGCGCCAGTCATGTATGGCGCCTTCACCTCCAATGTCGACATGAAGTCCGGCGCGCCGGCCTTCGGCACGCCGGAGAACACCAAGGCCAACATCGCATCGGGGCAACTGGCGCGGCGCTACGGGCTGCCGTATCGCACGACGCCGGGCTCGGCCTCCAACGCTGCCGACGCGCAAGGCGCCTATGAGACGCTGATGGCGCTGTGGGGCGCGGTGCTCGGCCACGGCAATCTCGTCTATCATGCCGCCGGCTGGCAGGAGGGCGGGCTGACGGCGTCGTTCGAGAAGCTCATCATCGATGTCGAGATGATCCAGCATATGATGGAGTTCCTGCGCCCGATCGTGGTCGACGAGGCGGAGCTTGCCGTCGAGGCTTTGGGCGCGGTGCCGACCGGCGGCCATTTCTTCGGCGAGCCGCACACGCTGGAGCGCTACGCCACCGCCTTTTACCAGCCGATGCTGTCCAACTGGCAGAACTACGAGGCCTGGCAAGAGGCCGGCGGGCTCGACGCCACGGCGCGGGCGACACGGCTGTGGAAGAAGGCGCTGGAAGACTATGTCGAGCCGGTGATGGATATCGCCGTGCGCGAGGCGCTGGAGGCTTACATGGCCAAGCGCAAGGAAGCGATCGGGCAGGGAGAGCCGTGATGCTTCCCTCCTCGAATCCATTCACCCATCCAACTCACTGATATCAGAGAAAAATCCATGAAATCGCATGCAAAGGTCGTGGTCATTGGCGGTGGCGTCGTCGGGTGCTCCGTGCTGTTCCATTTGGCCCGCCACGGCTGGACCGATGTCGTCCTTTTGGAACGAGACGAGCTGACGTCGGGCTCGACCTGGCATGCGGCTGGCGGCATGCACACCATCAATGGCGACCCCAACGTCGCCAAGCTGCAGAAATATACGATCAATCTCTACAAGGAGATCGAGGAGCTTTCCGGCCAGGCGACCGGCGTGCATCTAACAGGTGGCGTGCTACTGGCGGCGACCGAGGCACGGCTCGACTGGCTGCGCGGCGTCGTTGCCAAGGGTCGCTATCTCGGCATCGAGCTTGAGGAAATCTCTGCCAACGAGGCGGCCGAGTTGATGCCGCTGCTCGACCCCAAGCAATTCGTCGGCGCCGTCAGGAACAAGGAGGACGGCCACCTTGATCCCTCCGGCGTTACCCACGCCTATGCCAAGGCGGCGCGGAAACTGGGCGCGGAGGTCGAGCGCTTCACCAAGGTCGAGGACATCGTGCGACGCGCCGACGGGCTCTGGCGCGTCATCACCAACAAGGGCGAGGTGGTGGCCGAGCATGTCGTCAATGCCGGCGGCCTGTGGGCGCGCGAGGTCGGCCGGATGGTTGGACTGGAGCTTCCGGTACTGGCGATGGAGCACATGTACCTGATCACCGAGGACATGCCGGAGGTTGCTGCCTGGAACGCCAAGACCGGCACCGAAATCATCCACGCGGTCGACTTTGACGGCGAACTCTATCTGCGCCAGGAGCGCGGCGGCATGCTGATGGGCACCTATGAGAAGGCCAACAAGCCGTGGTCCGAATACCAGACGCCGTGGAATTTCGGCCATGAACTGCTGGCGCCCGATATCGACCGCATCGCACCGTCGCTGGAGGTTGGGTTCCGGCATTTCCCGGCCTTCCAGAACACCGGCATCAAGCAGATCATCAACGGGCCTTTCACCTTCGCGCCGGACGGCAACCCGCTGGTTGGGCCGGTGCGCGGGCTGCCTGGCTTCTGGGTCGCCTGCGGCGTCATGGCCGGCTTTTCACAGGGCGGCGGCGTCGGGCTGGCACTGTCCAACTGGATGATCGAGGGCGATCCCGGCGCCGACATCTGGGCGATGGATGTCGCGCGCTATGGCGACTGGGCGACGATGGCCTACACCAACGCCAAGGTGCGCGAGAACTATTCCAGGCGGTTCTCGATCCGCTTTCCCAATGAGGAACTGCCGGCCGGGCGGCCACTGAAGACGACGCCGGTCTATGATTTGTTGTCGGCCAAAGGCGCGCAATGGGGCGTCGCCTACGGGCTGGAGGTGCCGCTCTGGTACGCGCCGGAGGGTGTCAAGGACGAGTTCTCGTGGCGCCGCTCGAGCGATTTCACGCAGGTGGCCAAGGAGGTCGCGACCGTTCGCGACGGTGTCGGCCTGTCCGAGATTTCGAGTTTCGCCAAATACAACGTGACGGGCGAGAGTGCGGCCGCCTGGCTCGACCGGATGCTTGCCTGCAAACTGCCGAAGCCCGGCCGCATGACGCTGGCGCCGATGCTGAAGGAGGATGGCAGGCTGATCGGCGATTTCACGCTGGCCAATCTGGGGAAGGACGGCTGGTTCCTCGCCGGCTCCGGCATCGCCGAGCAATACCATATGCGCTGGTTCGAGAAGCACCTGCCTGACGACGGCTCGGTTCGTATCGAGGCGCTGGGCGCCAAGCAGACCGGCCTATCGATCGCCGGGCCGAAGGCACGGGATGTGCTGGCAAAAGCCACGCGCTCCGACGTGTCCAATGCGGCGTTTCCGTTCATGGCCATAGGCAGGATGGATATCGGCATGGCGCCATGCCTGGTCGGCCGCGTCAGCTATACCGGCGACCTCGGCTACGAGATGTGGGTCGCGCCGGAGTATCAGCGCGCCGCGTTCCAGGCCCTCATGACCGCCGGCGAGGAATTCGGCATCGGCCTGTTCGGTTCGCGTGCGCTCAATGCCCTGCGGCTGGAAAAGAACTACGGCTCATGGGGACGCGAGTATCGGCCGATCTACGGGCCGCTCGAGGCCGGGCTCGACCGTTTCGTCGCCTATGGCAAGGAGGCCGACTTCATCGGCAAGGCCGCGGCGCTCGCCGAGCGCAAGCAGGGCGGTAAGCTGCGCCTGCGTGCCTTCATCGTCGATGCCGACGACGCCGACGTCATCGGCGACGAGCCGATCTGGTTCGGCGGCGCCGTGCGCGGCTGGGTCACCTCGGGCGGCTACGCGCATCACTCGAAAAAATCCGTCGCCGTCGGCTATGTGCCGAAAGAGATCGCCGATGAGAGCGACGGGTTCGAGATCGAGTTGCTGGGCAAACGCCATGCGGCGCGCATGCAGCCGGCGGCGCTGTTCGACGCCAATTTCGAACGGATGCGCGCCTGAAATCAGGTACGCATCCTTCTTTTGGAGTCAGGCGCTGCGACGGTTGTCCAGCGCGAAGGCGCCGGCGCCGGCAAACACCAGATAAAGGAAGATGAAGCAGAACGAGATCGCCAAATCGCCGCCATTGTTGACGGGGAAGAAGCCGCGCGGCATGTGCGCCATGAAATAGGCGATCGCCATTTCGCCGGCCAGAAGGAACGCGACCGGCCGGGTCAACAGCCCCAGCGCCAGCAGGATGCCGCCGGCGAATTCGAGGATGCCGGCTGTGAGTGTCAGCCCGGTCAGGGCTTCGGCATGCTCGCCGACCGGGAAATTGAACAGTTTCTGCGAGCCATGCTCGATGAACTGCAGCGCTGTTATGATACGCAACACGCCCAAAGCTTGCGGCTGGTATTTGGCGAGGCCTTCAAAAAGCTTCATCTAAAACTCCATCTTAGCCTTCCCGGACCGGCCATAAATTATCTCCCGGCGTTGGACCACTCACTTCCCTTGGTCCGCCATCAACAATCGGTGACTGGAATTGTTCCCCTGCCTACCTCATATTTTTCTCGCCATGGTTGCATTCGTATCGCCATGGTTGCATTCGTATCGCTGTGGTTGTATTGATATGCGGCTATTTCGAAACATGTGGGTTCCCTTGCCATGAAAAAAATCGTCATCGGCCTATTCGCAATCCTTGCAAACTCCAGCCTCGCCATGGCCGAGGACGCCGGCTGTGAGGCGTTCAGGTGGCCGGTGACACGGGAACAGGCGCTGTTTGCCGCAGCATCCGCAACGCCTTCCGGAGCGACGCTGGCGGTGGGTGCCGCCGCTGACCTTGCGCTGGTTCCGGTCGAGAAGGCTGGTTTCGAGGTGCCGCCCGAACGTGCCCCGGCATCTGGCACATTCGGTGCTGTGGCCACCGTGGAGGTGCCGCCTGAAGGGGCAATCCAGATCAGCCTTTCGGGCGAGGCCTGGATCGATGTCATTCAGGACGGCAACGCCGTCAAGTCGGCGGGCTATAGCGGCGTGAAAACCTGCCCCGGCATCCGCAAGAGTGTGCGTTTCAAGCTTGCCGCCGGCCCGGCCACCGTCCAGTTCAGCGGCGCGAAAAAGGCTGACCTGAAAGTCGCGGTGCTGGCGCCGGAATAGTTGGCGCCAACCTAAGGATGCGGCCCTTCCTCAGTGCTGCGATGAAGGGCCGGCGCTTTGTTCCTGCGGTGTTTATCGCCGTCAGCGTACGGGCGCCATTAATGCGAAATGCGCGCCTTGCGGGTCCTGGCACTGGACTACCCAGCTGCCACCGGGGACCTCCATCGGGCCCATCAGGATCTTGCCGCCATTGTCGGTCACGCGTTTGGCCGCCGCGTCGATGGCCGGAACATTGAAATAGAATTGCCAGACCGGGACCGGGATTTGCTCCGGCTTGTTCATGATGCCGCCGCCGGATTCGGGGCCCGCCGTGAAGGTCTGGTAGGTGCCCATCGGGCCCATGTCGAAATCGCCGGCATCGACCCAGCCGAACTGGTTGGAATAGAAATCGAACGCGGCCTTCCAGTCCGATGTGTAAAGCTCGTGCCAGCCGATATGGCCCGGCGTGCTGGCCGGCACGACAGGCTGGTCGGGGCCGTTCGGCTGCAGGAACATGAAGGTAGCACCTTGCGGATCGGCGACGACGGCAAAGCGGCCGACGCCCGGAATGTCGTCAGGCTGGCGGTGAACGGTGCCGCCGGCTTTTTCCAGCGATGCCGTCGAGGCATCGACATCCCTGGTGTGGATATAGCCGAGCCAGGCGGGCGGCATACCCATCTTGGCGGCATCCTCGGGCATCGTCATCAGGCCAGCGACGCCGCGCTCGCCGACATTCATGACGACATAGCGTGGCATGCCGGGCGCTTTGTCGAAAGGCTGTGCCGTCCAGCCGACCACCTTGGGGTAGAACGCCTCGGCGGCGTCGAGATCTGTGGTCATCAATTCGTACCAGAAGAAGGGCATCGGGGTTTTTGGCATTTTCGGTCTCCTCACCTTTCATGCATCGATCGTCGTCCGATCCATCCTAGGACGATCTTCACGACCGAAATCCGACAGCCGCCCGAACAACAATGTCTCTGCATGCCAAGCGTTCCCCGGTTGCGCGCCCGTCGGTTTTCGATTTTTCTGTGGTCATGAGGGGTTGTCGTCCATGCGCTTGATGTCGCTCACGCCGGAGCTTGTCGCACTGTGCCATCGGGAAGAAGCCGATCCCGGTCCGGATCCAAGCTGGACGGAGTTGAACGACGAGGATTTCCGGGCCCTTGCCCTGCGGCTGTCCGGTGAAGCCGACGAGGGGCCGCTGTGGGTGTTCGCCTACGGGTCGCTGATCTGGAAGCCGGAATTCGAGTCGGTCGAGCAACAGCTCGCCACCGCCTTTGGCTAGCACCGCTCTTTCTGCCTCGACATGGTGCGTTGGCGCGGCAGCGCCGAGCAGCCGGGTCTGATGATGGCGCTCGAGCGGGGCGGCCGGTGCAACGGGGTGATCTATCGTTTGCCGGAGGGCGAAAAACCGACCCAGATCGAAAGGCTGCTGCGGCGCGAGATCAGCGACCACGAAAGCATCGACACGGTCAGGTGGCTGCCGGTGCATACACCGCAAGGGGCGCTGCGCGCGCTCGGCTTCTGGGTCGGCGTAAAGGGCAGGGGAACGTCGCTGAACCAGCCGCTGGACAAAGTGGCGAGCGTGCTGGCCAGAGCTTGCGGTCATATCGGGTCCGGCGCCGAATATCTCTACAACACGGTCAGCCATCTCGAAGCATTCGGCATCCACGCAACCTGTGGCGGTTGCAGCAACTGGTCGCGGACGAGGTCAGGGTTATTCATGGCCGTGGACTTGAGCCCGACCATTCGCTCGCGCTGCAACCGCAATAACATGAGTAAAAAATTCATGTTAATATCCAGCCTTTTCAGCGACTTGCGCCAAAAATTGACCAATTGATAAAAAAATAAAACGTGCTAGCCTTTCCCAAAACGAAAACATAAGGGAACTGACGATGCCAGAAGGCCAGTTTAGGGAAGGCATTGCAGGCGGCAGGCTCTCGGCCGACCAGTATGCGGACAATTTTTCCGACCTGCACCCGCCGCTCGACCACCATGAGGCGCTAGTCGAATCCGACCGCTGCTATTTCTGCTACGACGCGCCGTGCATGAATGCATGCCCGACTTCGATCGACATTCCCCTGTTCATCCGCCAGATCTCGACCGGCAATCCGATCGGTTCGGCCAAGACGATCTTCGATCAGAACATTCTGGGCGGCATGTGCGCCCGCGTCTGCCCGACAGAGACGCTGTGCGAGGAAGTCTGCGTGCGTGAGATCGCGGAAGGCAAGCCGGTGCAGATCGGCCGCCTGCAGCGCTACGCCACCGATGTCGCCATGAGCGAGAACAAGCAGTTTTATCCGCGTGCCGAGCCGACCGGCAAGTCGGTCGCCGTGGTTGGTGCCGGGCCGGCCGGCCTTGCCGCCGCGCATCGGCTCGCACGCCATGGCCATGATGTGACCATCCTGGAGGCGCGCCCGAAGGCCGGCGGTCTCAACGAATACGGTATCGCCGCCTACAAGAGCGTCGACAATTTCGCCCAGGCGGAAGTCGACTACGTGACTGCCATCGGCGGCATCGATATCCAGAGCGGCAAGGCACTGGGGCGCGACTATCAGCTGTCGGACCTGATCCGCAATTACGATGCGGTGTTTCTCGGCATGGGACTTGGCGGCGTCAATGCGTTGCGCGCCGATGGCGAGGATGCGGACGGCGTCGTCAATGCGGTGGAGTTCATTGCCGAGCTGCGCCAGGCAAGTGACCTTTCCGGCCTGCCGGTTGGCCGCCGCGTCGTCGTCATCGGCGGCGGCATGACGGCGATCGACGCGGCCGTGCAGTCGAAGCTGCTCGGCGCCGAAGAGGTGACCATCTGCTACCGGCGCGGCCGCGAGCACATGAACGCTTCCGAGTTCGAACAGGATCTGGCGGCCGCCAATGGCGTCACCATCCGCCACTGGCTGCAGCCGAAGCGGGTCATTGTCGAAGGCGGCAAGGTGTCGGGCGTCGAACTCGAATACACCGCCATGAACGGCGACAAGCTTGCCGGCACCGGCGAGCGGCTTACGCTCGTTGCCGACCAGGTGTTCAAGGCGATTGGCCAGAGCTTTGTGCCGGCAGCACTCAACGGCAGCGGCGCGTCGATCGACCTCGAGGCCGGCCGCATCAAGGTCGATGCGGAAGGGCGAACCTCGCTGGCCTGGGTCTGGGCCGGCGGCGACTGCATTTTCGGCGGCGACGACCTGACCGTCTCTGCCGTGGCGCAAGGCCGCGACGCGGCGGAGAGCATCAATCGGGCACTGACCTCGAACGGGAGGGCATGAGCATGGCAGATATCCGCAACAATTTCGTCGGCATCAAATCGCCCAATCCGTTTTGGCTGGCCTCGGCGCCGCCGACCGACAAGGCCTATAACGTTATCCGCGCCTTCAAGGCGGGCTGGGGCGGTGTGGTGTGGAAGACGCTGGGCGAGGAAGGCCCGCCGGTGGTCAACGTCAACGGTCCGCGCTACGGCGCGATCTGGGGCGCCGACCGCCGCCTGCTCGGCCTCAACAACATCGAGCTGATCACCGACCGCGACCTGCAGGTCAATCTGCGCGAGATCAAGCAGGTCAAGAAGGACTGGCCCGACCGCGCCATCGTCGTCTCGCTGATGGTGCCTTGCGTCGAGGAGGCCTGGAAGGCGATCCTGCCGGTGGTCGAGGAGACCGAAGCCGACGGCATCGAGCTCAATTTCGGTTGCCCGCACGGCATGTCGGAGCGCGGCATGGGTGCCGCCGTCGGCCAAGTGCCGGAATATATCGAAATGGTGGTGCGCTGGTGCAAGCAGAACACCCGCATGCCTGTCATCACCAAGCTGACGCCCAACATCACCGATGTGCGCAAGCCGGCGCGCGCGGCACACGCGGGCGGCACCGACGCGGTGTCGTTGATCAATACCATCAACTCGATCACCGGCGTCGATCTCGACAGCTTCGCGCCGCAGCCGACCATCGACGGCAAGGGCTCGCACGGCGGCTATTGCGGCCCGGCGGTGAAGCCGATCGCCATGAACATGGTGGCCGAGATCGCGCGCGATCCCGAAACCCACGGCCTGCCGATCTCCGGCATCGGCGGCATAACCACCTGGCGCGACGCGGCCGAGTTCATGGCGCTCAGCGCCGGCAATGTGCAGGTCTGCACGGCGGCGATGACCTACGGCTTCAAGATCGTGCAGGAGATGATCGCCGGCCTCGAAAACTGGATGGACGAGAAGGGCCATGCCTCGCTCGACGACATCGTCGGCCGCGCTACGCCCAATGTCACCGACTGGCAGTATCTCAACCTCAACTATGTCGCCAAGGCGCGTATCGACCAGGACGCCTGCATCAAATGCGGCCGCTGCCACATCGCCTGCGAGGACACCTCGCACCAGGCGATCACCAGCATGGTCGATGGCGTCAGGCATTTCGAGGTCATCGAGGCCGAATGCGTCGGCTGCAACCTCTGCGTCAATGTCTGCCCGGTCGAGAACTGCATCACCATGGAGCCGCTGGCGGTCGGCGTGATGGACCAGCGCACCGGCAAGCCGGTGTCGCCGATCTATGCCAACTGGACGACGCACCCGAACAATCCGATGGCCAAGGTGGCGGCGGAGTAGCGAGCCGTTCGACAAAAACGGCGCCTTCGGACGCCGTTTTTTCATTTTCCTATTGCAGATAAAAATTATCCACGATAAGATATATCCATGATTAGGAGATTCACCCAATGAAGCTGGGCGAGGGCGTTGAGGCAGCCATCCACTGCGCTGCCATGCTGGCCGGTGTCGAAGGCAACAGCACCATGGCGGCCTCTGCCATGGCGGAGGCCTTTGGCCTGTCGCCGAGCTATCTCCTGAAGCATCTCAATATGCTGAGCGCGGCGCGCATCCTGGAATCGGTCTCGGGGCCGGCCGGTGGCTACCGGCTGGCGCGGCCGGCCGAGCGGATTTCGCTGCTCGACATCGTGCTGGCCGTCGAAGGGCGCGAACCGGCTTTCCGTTTAGGGGGGGTTAGCCGCCACCGGCCGGGGGGGGGGGCCCCGGTCGCCAATGTAAAAACCAGAGGGCTCAAATGCGCCGTGGTGTAGGGCGCGAAAGGCCTAAACGCGGG
>NZ_JAMYQF010000068.1:0-30410 GCF_040320745.1 Mesorhizobium sp. M0621
GAGCCTAAGCTATGCCGATCCAGCTACCGCTAAGTGGAGGAAGTGTTGGTCAAACTCGCACACTCGGCATAATTTGGCTGTCGGCATAAACCGCGAAACTCAAGGGCGTCGACCCGTGCGCCTACCTCGCCGCTTCATCACCCGCATCGTCGCAGGCGATCCGCAAAGCGAGCTCGACGACCTGCTGCCCTGGGCCTATGCCCCCGCCGCTCAAGGCCGTGGCCTAAGAACAGCGGTTACCCTTCTGCCGCGATCAGCCCAAACTCACCAAGCAATCCACGCACAGCGTTGATCTATGTTGTTCGTTGCCGAACCAGCAAGGAACGAGATCGATGCAAAGCGAGTCGAGTCTTGATTGGGACGAAGCCCCGTAGGGGCGTTTACATCGTGGGCGACAAGCCCGATCGACTTTGAAGGTGAGCCGCTCGAAGCATCATAGCGCTTTGTCGAGTTCGCGACACGGCTTGCTGAACCAATCTCCGGTTGCCTCAGGCTAAATGGTGGAAACGACGCTCATAAAGTTACTTATGGCTCAATGAGTCCGATTGGCACGAAGTTTGCGGAGCCGTTGCTGACGATCGGGCACTAATGGCCACATTGGAATCGATCGAAAGGAACTTTTCAGCCGGGCGTTGGGTCTTACGACAAGAAAGCAAAAGCCAAGAATCTACAGCGCCTATTCCAAAACACAAATGAGGTCAGGAAAATGAGAAAAATCATTGCGGCAAAGCTTCATGGTATTACGGTGAGCGACGCGGATTTGAACTACCGCGGTTCGATTACGCTGGATCCGGATCATTGCGACGAGGCGGGCATTTTTCCGCTGGAATTCGTTGAGATTTGGAACAAGGCTTCAGGGGCGCGAATCAGCACGTACGTCATTTACGGAGAGAGGGGCTCTCGTTGCTGTGTGTTGAACGGAGCCGCTGCTCGCACCTGCCAAATCGGAGATGAGTTAATCGTTTGCTCCTCTGCCTATGTTGAGGAGCATCAGATCGCAGAGATCAAGCCACGAGTGCTGATGTTTAACCGGGACAATACTGTACGCGAACGCATGATCTACGACGCTAGCACTAAGGAGGATAAAACGATGACGTTCGCGGTCCGCGAAGATCGTGTTCCCTGACGCGGTGTAGCAGGCCGCGTTGGTCGCCGTGCTGCCGGCAGCGCCGAACTGATCAGCATGGCACTCTGCTGCAAACTGGCTTGGGAATGACTGATGGTCTCAGGGGTCATATAGCGGGGCCGGTTGGGTTCTGTCGCCCTACGTCGGCCGGGTGATTCCCGATGCAGGTGAAGGCGATCGTTCATGCCAAGGATGAAGACCGACAAGATCGATGCCGGCGTTCTGGCGCAGCTCCATGCCAGCGGCTTTCTGCACGCACCACCGCCATGGCAAACTGCGGCCGACCCCTTCCAGTCCCGTGCGGGTCATGTCGACTCGTCCGTGATGGCGCAGCCGGCCGTCTTCCCAAACTGCCACGACCGCAAAGGTGGATCGTGTCCCGCGGCGTGGTGTAGCTGGCGGCATTAGTCGCCGTGCTCTCCGGCATGGGCCGGGCTGATCAGCGCGCCACGGCTGGCAGGCTGATCAGGGGATCATCGCTCATCTGGCTGATCGTTTCCAGAGTCATATATCTGGCCCGCTGCACTGCCCATTCATCGTTCTGTTCGAGCAGGATTGCGCCGACGAGGCGCACGATCGCATCGTCGTTCGGGAAGATTCCGACGACCTCGGTGCGCCGCTTGATCTTGCCGTTGAGACGTTCGATCGGATTCGTCGAGTGGAGCTTGGCGCGATGTTCCTTGGGGAAGGTCATGTAGGCCAGCACGTCGGGCTCGGCGTCGTCCATGATTGTCGCCAGCTTCGGCATCTTCGGCCGGATCTGGTCGGCGACGGCGCGCCATTGTACGGACGCGGCCTCGGGCGTTTCCTGGGCGAAAGCGGTGGCGATGAAGGCTGAGACGACCCTGCGGCCGCTCTTGCCGGCATGGGCCAGCACGTTCCTCATGAAGTGGACGCGGCACCTCTGCCATGTCGCGCACAGCACCTTGGTGACGGCCGCCTTGAGGCCTTCGTGAGCATCGGAGACGACGAGCTTGACGCCGCGCAGGCCGCGACGTGTCAGCTTGCGCAGGAACTCTGTCCAGATCGGCTCGGCCTCCGAGGTGCCAATCTCCATGCCCAGTACCTCGCGCCGGCCGTCCGCGTTGGCGCCGACGGCGATGATAACGGCGACCGAGACGATCCGCCCACCGCGGCGGACCTTCAGGTAAGTGGCGTCGATCCACAGGTATGGCCAATCGCCCTCGATCGGCCGCTCGAGGAAGGCCTTCACCTTCCCGTCGATCTCCTCGCACAGCCGCGAGACCTGGCTCTTGGATATGCCACTCATACCCATGGCCTTGACCAGGTCGTCAACCGACCGGGTCGAGATGCCTTGCACATAAGCTTCCTGGATGACGGCAGTTAGCGCCTTCTCGGCCACGCGGCGCGGTTCGAGGAAACCTGGGAAGTAGGTTCCCTTCCTGAGCTTCGGGATGCGCAGCTCGATCGTGCCGGCCCGCGTCTCCCAGTCCCGGTCGCGGTAGCCATTGCGCTGGGCGAGCCGCAGCGGGTTCTTCTCGCCATAGCTGGCGCCGGTGGCCGCGCCCACCTCCATTTCCATCAGTCGCTCGGCGGCAAAGCCGATCATCTCCCGCAGCAGATCGGCATCCGGGGTCTTCTCCACGAGCGTGCGCAGGTTCATCATGTCGTCGGTCATCGGTGGTCCTTCCGACTTGGGTTGGCGTCAACAACCAAACCCAACCGGAAAGCGCCGATGACCACCCACACGCCGCTCGCTCGCTACAGCGCTACTAACGGCGCGCTCGCTCGCTACAGCGCTACTAACGGCGCGCTCGTGAGCGGCTTCGCTACCGCCGAGCTACACCACCTGATGGGACACGACCCAAAGGTGGATGTCCATTCCAATCACACGTCTCATCGGGCTCCCTCCTCAGACAGTCGGGAGCCGGCGGGCGACGCGACACCACGGATCCGCGCTCTCGGCGCAGCCGGGCAGGTCGCAGGGGCGGCCAGCTACTAACGCGAGCTCGCAGCTCATCGAATACATCGGCCTGCCCGCACTTAGCGTGCTCCCGGTGCCCCTGTCCCGGATGGTCGCGCCATACGCCGAAAACCGTTCATCTCCAGCGGGGATCGGATGGCATCCGTCATGATCATACCGGTTACAAACGCCATCGAGGCGCTGAACTCAAAGCTGCGGCGGGCCTTGCGAACGCGCGGTCACTTTCCCAATGGCGACGCCGCAATGAAGCTGCTATATTTGGTTCTCAACCACGCCGCCATGAATGGAAACGAGCCCCGCGTCGAGTGATTCGAGGTCGGGACACAATTCGCCGTCGTCTTCGGCGAAAGGTTCGTCAGCCAATGACGACAATCGGCTTCACGCACAAGATTCCTGACAGTCCCCCGGCGCATCCTTCCACTGCAAACCATTGGATCACATTAGAAGAGGCCGCTGCGTCATCGGTACCCCGTGCGACAGCGGAAAATGCGGCCAGCGCCATGTGGCGCTCGCTCAGCAGAAACTAATCACCCATAACGACCTCGTTCGACGGAGACCGTGAATCACATCTCGGACGAAATTAATAGGTCCTGAGCCTAGCCAGGATTCAGATAAATTCACAGAAGCTTTACGACTGCAAATCTCTGACGACGGTATGTTCACTCACGTCTGAGGTCGGGTCCGCCGAAAAAGCTGATGCCGATTCACCTCGATCACCGCACAGCACGAAAACGTCGGAGGAATTAGCTAATGGCAAGAAGAGCGCTTATCCTGCTTGAGGGCGCAAGTAATAGCCCGCTATACAATGATGCGGCTCGGCGTCTCGATCTTCATCCAATTACCCTGTCGGCTGATCCAGCCCTGTTCGACTACCTCGCGGCACTAGGAATTGAGGCCATCCGTGTCGACAAAGACGATGTGGATGCGCTGATCCGCGAATGTATCCGTCTGCGTTCGACCTATGACATAGCTGGCATTACCAGCGCCCAGGAATCTGTCTATGCGGTGGTTGGCAAGCTCTGCCGGTACTTTGATCTTCCTGGACCGAACCCCACAGCGATCGAACGGTGTTGCGACAAATTTATTCAACGTCAGGTCCTCGCGGAGGCTGGCTTTCCGATACCTGCCTATCGTCTGGCAGCGAATGCGACGGAGGTTGAACGCTCTACTGCGGAGATCGGGCTCCCGGTAATTCTTAAGCCGGCCGTCGGCATCGGCAGCAGCGGTGTCCGATTGTGCCGCAACGTCGATGAGTTAGCCGAACATACGATCTATCTGCTCGGAGGCAAGCATATATGGCGGTCATCACCGAGAATACTGGTGGAACAATTCGCACAAGGCCCACAGTATAACCTTGAAATCATGGGCAGCGAAATCATTGGTATTGCCGATGCTGACTATAGCCCACCGCATTTCGTCTGTCGCGGGCATTTCTATCCGGCCCAGCTGAGTGATGAAGAGTATAGGCGTGTTGCCGATGTCTCGCTGAGCTGTTTGAAAGCTCTCGGCCTCGGTTGGGGGCCAGCGAACATTGAACTTAGGTGGACGAACCATGGCCCCGTTGTCATTGAAGTCAATCCGCGTCTTGCGGGTTCGCCTGTTTCCGACATGGTTCAGCTGGCTTACGGTATCGATCTCATCACGGAGCACATCAAGCTCGTCATTGGCGACGAATGGGATTTGCGCAAAAGGCATTTGCACACTGCGGCCGCGCGGTACCTAATTCCCGAATACGATGGCACTCTCGATTGGATCGATGGCGCGAGTCGCGCGGCTGCCGTATCAGGTGTCGCGGAGGTAAAATTGTACGTTGAACCCAAGACGGCGATCATCAGGAAAGGCCATTCTGGAGACCGCATCGCCCATGTCATCGCCACTTCGCCCAACCGTGCTCGGACCGAGGCGGTACTTCAGCGTGCGGTCGGCTTAATCGATTGGTCTATCGCAGCATTTCCCGTCCAGGGCGAATAGCAATAATCTGCGGCTTCTTGCCTCCGGACTGATGAAGAGAAAAAGGGGTGAAGAGCAGTCCATCGCGATGCTGTGAGCATGAGGCGGGCCAGCACCTCTATCGATATTGAATTCGCCTCGCGACAGGCCAGGCACCGGATCAGGGAATTGGAGCAGAAAGTCGGGCCACAGCAGCTCGATCTCGCTTTTTTTCGAGAAGCCTTGCGGCGGGCTTACAGGCGACCCATCGATCACCGTCGGCAGAAAGGCCGCCGCTTGGGACGACGCAATGGAGATGCGGATGCTCAAGCAGGTTCTGCCCCCAGGGGCGCAGCACGGCGAAGAAGCCGATCTCGGCGCCCAGGTGCTTGGGATCGGCAGCAATGGTGCGCAGGGTCTCGGCGGCGGCACGGGAGAGCAGGCCGACAAGCGCCTTGTTCTCATAGGCGATGGCGCCAATGTCGCCGGGCAGCGTGAAGACGACGTGAAAGTATTGCGTGTCAAGGAGCCCGGCGCGACCATCCTCCAGCCATTGCGCGCGGGCGAGCGACTGGCACTTCGGGCAATGGCGATCGCGGCAGCGGTTGAACGCAATGCGGCTATGCCGCGGTGATCGCACGCTTCGACATACCCTCCGAGCGCGGCGATCCGGCACAGTTCGATCGCCGTCATGACGCGGCGCTGGGCGGTCGACAGCGACGCATCATGCTGCTCGATCGAGGCATCGAAGCCGAAGCGCTCGATCGGCTGCAAGGTCACTTCTACGGCGAGGTCGGGATCATAGATGAGACTCGCGCAGTTCAGCCGTCATCTGCGGCCTGATGCCGAACCAGTGCCCGAAGCCGGGCGAACTTCCCGACGAGACAACACTCATCGGCTTCTGTGGCGCAGCAGCGGCCCGCGCCCCTCTTCGAACCGGACGTCGCGGCCAAGCGGCTTCGCCGTAATAGCGGAAGGATCGGCTGATGGACTTCAGCATGGCCAGCAGCTTGTCGCGAGCCCGGAAGCGACCCGGCTTGAGCGACGGCGGCGCCATGGCGGCAAGTGCGTCGGATATACGGGTCTCAGACGGCGCAGCCAGAAAAGCCAGCGCATTCGCTGGACGGAGTTCAAGAGCCTGGCGCCGCGCTTCCCTATGCCAACTCCGCGCATCACTCGAACTTGGGCCAAGCACGCATATGACGCAGGTACCCCCGGGAAGAGTCGGGCGCGGGAAATCCGCCCGCCCGGATCTGTGAAAGCCCAATGCCTGCGCTACTCGACCACGCTCCCATGACATCAGCCGAGACGTCGCGCCGATCTCGCCCAGGTGAGATCCACCCATCAGGAGTGGTAGGATGCGGTGCAACTGGAGACACGATAACACTACCCCAGGCGAACAGGAGACAACAGTATGCAAGCCATACCATCGAGTTCGAGCCCGCGAGAGCCTCTGCCGTGATGCCCGATCCAAGGATATCCACCACAGAATTTTGGACTACTTGCAAAGCGCCGGGTTGGCACGCTTCTTCTGAGAAAAAATCAGCCTCGATCATCGATTCCCACAGCGCATTAGGGCAGGCGGAGATTTGAAGTACAACATCGGAAGAGTGTCACTGATTGAGAATGTTGGACCGTTGTCCGGTCCCCAGAGTGACGTTCTATAAGGCGCGCAAGATCTCCGGTAATCGTAGCAAGTCGTCCATTGGATCTTACAATGCCGCCTATGCTTTGTTTCACGTTTGATAGATTTGCATTGAAAAAGGAGAACGCCGCTATGAGTGAAATGGATTTCGACAATTTTATTCCACGTACCGATGTTATTAAATGCACAGCGCGCATCGGGGCTGAAATCAGGAACATCAAGTTGTCGGCCGATTTGCCGGACCAAGCCATCGCTGCGATAAACAGCCTGGTGCTTGAGCACAAGGTCATCTTCTTCCGCGACCAGGGTCATCTCGACGACGCTGGGCAGGAGCGTTTTGCTCTGCGATTCGGGAAGCCCTCGCCGTATCCGGAGGGAACGACGCCGATTTTCGACATTGATTCCGCACGTGGCGATATCGGGGCTTACGTTTGGCATATCGATTGGTCCTGCATGGATGCCTATCCCAAGATCGCGGTGCTGCGAGGCGTTGTGATCCCGCCAGTCGGCGGCGACACCGTCTGGTCAAACACCGCGGCCGTATATCTCGACTTACCGTTGCCGCTGAAACGGCTCGCCGACGAACTCTGGGCTGTTCACAGCTTCCCCGGATCTTATCTCAGGTCTTCTACAGAGCCCCATACTGGACCGATCATCGAGACAGAGCATCCAGTCGTACGCGTCCACCCCGAGACCGGCGAGCGCACGCTTGTGCTCGGCGTTTATGTAGCGCGTTTCGTTGGCGTATCCAAATACGACGGCCAGAGGCTATTCGATCTATTTGAGTCTCATGTCGCCGCCCAGGAAAACACGGTGCGCTGGAAGTGGAAGCAGGGTGATATCGCTATCTGGGACAATCGAGCAACGATGCATTGTGCGACTAAGGATTGCGGCGACCAACGCCGCGTCGTTCGTCGCGCAACCATCGAGGGCGAGGTGCCCGTCAGTGTCGACGGCCGGCACAGTGTTGCGCGATCTAAATTTATCCAGCCGGTGCCGGCGGCAAAGGTCGTTTAGACCGTAATTTTAGGGTGATGGTGGCCCGCCGCCGCCCGGGGTGGCTCTGGATAGGTCGGAGCCCCACCTCGAGACGCGGGCCAAACGCCATTCGGCAAACTCGTAATCCTCCGGTGGAAGACCGGCCAGGGTCGGGCGCTCGACGGTCCCGAAGAGCTGCCGGCGACTGACGCCAGCCGGCGCATGACGTGGTCGTTGATGCGATCGAGTGCCTGGGCAATGGCGGCATTAGCCTCAGCCAGTGAGACGAAGTCTGGTTGCGCAGACGGCCCAGAATCCAGGATTGGGCAAAACGCACTCCATTTTCGACTTTCGATTTATCCCGTGGGTGTTTGGGCCATTCCGGAAGAACACCCAACGCCATAAGTGGACATCGTGCCGTAGCTGAGGTTGATCTCGGGATCGTAGAAGCTGGGGCGACTGACGCCCGACTTCAGATTGTCGGGAATTATGAGTCTGGTAACGCCCTGGAAAAACCAAAACATCCGGACATGCGAGCCAATCCAGTCGGGGAGCGTTTGGTGGCCTCGGCAAAGGTGTAGCTGGACGCACCCAGCACCGCCACGAAGATCTCCACCTCGCGGATCTCGCCGCTCTTGCGGTCGACAATCGGGATCTTCACGCCAGATTTGCTCTACGAATACCTTGTCGCCGGTGGCGTGCTCCTGATGCATTGTCGGCGACAGGTCGTTGCTAAAATCCCACGGAAGCAGAAGATCGCGCCGGTGAACGGTTAGGTGGCGCGCCACCTAGCCGTTCCTCTGCATCGGGCGAGATTTTGTGGCGGAGACGTCCCGGCGCCAGCCGGGGTCTGCCACACAATCTCACCCGATGCATAGCTCTGAGATGACGTCCGGGAGACTGATGCCGGGCATTCCATCAACAATACCCAACAGCCATCCTGGTCCGAAGCGCATCTAAGCACCTCGATTTCAGGCGTTGGTCGAGCCCGCATTGATCACGGGGTACCCTTTTGGTCCGCTGGAGAGCGCGGCCGCCCCTCGACAACGGGTTCTTCAGGTGTCGCCCGTTCAGGGCCGACGGAAAAAGGGCGCACAAGGCGCGCCCTTCATTTCGATCGGCTATCAGCAGCCGCCTTCACCTTTCATTGTTAGAAGCGGTAGGTGACACCTGCGCCTATCAACCAGGGATCGAGGTCCGCCTTCCCCGTCAGCTTCGCGCCGTCGACCGTGACGTCGAAGTCTGGCTTTAGGAAAACCTTCTTCACGTCGAAGTTGACGCCCCAGTGCTGATCCACCATGTAGTCGAACCCGACCTGCAGCGCGGTGCCGAACGTGTTCTTAACATGGAGAGCATCTGCACTGCCGACGTCCTGGTTATAAAAGATCGTGTAGTTCACGCCGGCACCGACATAGGGCTTGAATGCGCCGAAATTGGTAAAATGATACTGCAATGTGAGCGTGGGCGGCAGCAGCCAAACCTTGCCGACATTGCCCAGCGCGCCGATCGCTCCTTGGCCATCGATGTTGGCATAGGTGGTGCCGAGGATAAGCTCGGTGGCGATGTTGTCGGTGAAGAAATAGGAGATATCGAATTCCGGCGTTACCGTATCCGAATAGGAAAGACCGGAGCCGGGCACCGCATTGACGTAGCCCGAATCCTCAGTGACGATCCTCAACGCACGCAGGCGGATCTGCCATGGGCTGGGCCGTTCCGGGACCGAGGCTCCTGCCTGCGAGACGCTCGGGGCTTGCACAAGGTCGGCCGCAACGGCTTGCTGTCCCACCACCATGAGGACCACGGCCACTATTGCTCCCCGCGCCACGCCCGTTTGCTTTCTCGCCATGATATTCTCTCCTTGCTCTTCAGAAATGATGGATTGCACTATGAAAAACCCTGTTGGAATTGCTTGAGATTAACGGAGCATCTACGTGAAACTGTGCACACATATTTGCACCGTGCTCGCGATCGGAAATCTGTACTCACTATTGAAAAGTTGCTCGTGTTGCCCCCGGTCACCTATCTGATATCGACTTGCCAGCCGATCGCACTGCGAAGGAAATTGGTGCCCAAGGCAATGAATGCGGCCCGCTCCCGATTGTTCTTGCCGTAGCCGTGCCCGCCCGCGCCGGGCTCGTAGAAGTAGGCGGGATAGCCAAGAGCCTGCAGCTTTGCACCCATCTTGCGCGCGTGGCCCGGATGGACGCGGTCGTCTCGCTTCCTGGTGGCAAGCAGGATCGGCGGATAGGGCTGTCCTGGTGTCGCGGCGTGATAGGCGGAGATTTCCTTTAGGAAAATCCATTCCTCCGGCTTGTCGGGATCGCCATATTCGTCAATCCAGCTCGCGCCCGCCAAAAGCTTGGTGTAGCCGCGCATATCGATAAGCGGGACTGTGCAGAACAGCGCGCCGAAACGTTCAGGATAGCGGGTAAGCATATTGGCGATCAGAAGGCCGCCATTTGAGCCGCCCTGGGCGGCAATCCGCCTCGGCAGCGTAATGCCTCTTCGCACGAGGTCGGCGGCAACGGCGGCGAAATCGTCATGGGCGAGACGCTTGCCCGCCCTGCGCCCCGCCTCGTGCCAACGGGTTCCGAACTCGCCGCCGCCCCGGATGTTCGCCACCACGCACGTGCCGCCGCGTTCGAGCCACAGTTTGCCTAGCGAGGAGTTGTAGTGGGGCACGACCGATTTGCCGTACCCGCCGTAGGCGGTGAGGTGAACCGGGGCATCCCCGTTCCCATTCGCCGGACCGACCTGCGTATAGGGGATCATCTCACCATCGGTCGAGACTGCCTCGTGGCGCGTCACCACCAGCCTGGATGCGTCGAAATTCTCCGGGTTGCGCTTCAGGATTACTGGAGCGCCGAAAGGCGCCGCGGCGTTGAGGTCTAATAGGAGAAGCTTCGGCGGCGTGATCGGGTCCTGAGCCGAAATGAGGACCTCTCCATTGGTCTCGTGACGTTCCGCATCGAACGACCAGAGGTGAACAGTCCCTTCGGCGGGCACGGTGTCCAGGGCTCGGCTCGTCCATTCCTGGCGGCCGGGGCTGAACATCTCGAAACGCGGAACGAGGTTGACGAGGCAGGAGATGATGAGCTTCCCGTCATTCCAGAAGAATGACTGCAGAGAGCGCCTGTCGCCTGGTTCAAAGAGGGCGGCAAAACTGCGCTCGCCGGCGAGGAAGGAGGAAAGCGAGATGCCGATCAGCGCGTCGGCGGCATGGGTCGTCCCTCCCACCATCCAGGGCTTGCGCGGCCTTACCGCCAGCCAGTCGCCGAATCCATTCCATCGAGCGTCCTGCGGAAGGTCGATCCGCATCTTCGGACCGCTCCTGTCGCCGACATGACCTATCATTTCGAAGAAGGCCGGCGTCTCGAAGAACCAAAGGCGCTCGGTCCCGGCGGTGCGGTCCAAATGACCAGATACGCCGAGGGATTCGGAATCGGCCTCGAAGATTACCGCTGAGGTGAGCGGATCCGCGCCACGCTTCCACAACCGAACGGTGCGCGCGTAGCCGGAGCGGGTGGCCATGCCATCACCAAGCGCGCTGGAAAGCAGAAGCCTGTGAGGGTCGAGCCATTCAATGCCGCCCTTGGCTTCCGGGAGATTGAAACCGTCGGCGACAAAGCTTAGGGACCCCAGATCGAATTCGCGATGCACGACCGCATCGCTGCCCCCGCGCGAGAGGCGTAGAACGGCTCTTTCCCGTCTCTCTGGCTCAATCGACGCGCCGCCCCAGACCCAGTCCTCTCGGTCGCTAGTGGCGACGGCGTCCAGATCGAGCAGGAGTTCCCACTGAGGATCCGCCTTCTTGTAGGCGGCAAGGGTGGTCCGGCGCCACAGTCCGCGCGGATTGCGGGCATCTTGCCAGAAATTGTAGAGGTACTGACCACGGCGCATGATCATGGGCATCTTGTCAGGACGATCGAAGATCGCTGTCAGGGCCTCACGGTCGCGATCGAACTGCGTTCCACCGAAGTGCCCCAGTGTCCTGGCCGACTGGCTGGCGGTCCAGTCAAGTGCCCGTTCGCCTTCTATATCTTCAAGCCAAAGATAGGGATCATCGTCGGGAGCATTCAGAGTTGGACGGAAATCGAACGCGGTCATGTCCGTACAACCTGAAGAATGAAAGCGCAAAGGCTTCCTTCCGCCCGGGAAAGCTCAGTGTTTGCGGCGGCCGCATGCTCGGCGAGCGTGATCATGGGATGACGTCTTCTCAGTTGGTGCGGCGCGGCAGTGCGTTTGCGCATAGGACTGCATGTGTCGTGCCAACCAGGAAAATCTTTCAGAACAATACGATCACTTTGGTAGCGCTGTGTCTTATGTCCGACATCGTCGTAGATCCGACAATGACTGCAACCGTAGGCGCCTAATCGATCTAGTGTAAGCGCGGAGCCCAGCATGAGCGAACACCTGCTCCTGGCGCCGCTCCTGGAGTCCTATTTCCGCGGGCGCCTGACCAAGCAGCGGAACGCGACTCCCGCGACCGTGGCCAGCTATCGGGACGCTTTGCGCATGCTGATCCTCTTTGCCGCCGCCCGATTGCGGAAGAAGCCGCACTCGAAGAGCTTGATCGAGACCTCGTTCTCGCTTTTCTCGACGAACTCGAGGAGAAGCGGAACAGTTCCGTCACCACGCGCAACGCCCGCTTGGCCGCGATCCGATCTTTCTTCCACCACGTCGCTGCCGCCGACCCGGCGTCCTTCGGCGTCGCCCAACGCGTGCTGACGATTCCCATCAAACGGACGCACATTGAGGTGAGGTACCACCTCACCAAGGTCGAAGTGGACACCCTCATCGCGGTGCCCGATCCAAAGACGCCCCGTGGTCGGCGCGACCGAGCCTTTCTGCTCTTCTTGGCACGGACCGGCGCCCGGGTCTCCGAAGCATCGGCGTCACGCCAGCAGTGTCGGCTCTGGCGTCCCCTCCTCGTCGCTCGACGCACGGTCCTCAACGAAATGCGGACGATCGAGAACGTGGTCAGGTCGATTCTTCGGGAGGCCGGCCTCAAGCTTGGCAGGCCAAGCCGTGGAGCCTTCGCCGATCGCGTGCGCGAGCTCATTGGTGCTGACAATATCGTCGTGGCGCTGGTCGAGCCGCTCCTGGCGACATAGCCACGATGTTGCGCGAGTTCGGGCGACTGACAGAGCAGGTTCTCGACATCGCCCGCAAGAGCAAGTCTGTCGGCGGCTGATGAGCGCGCCCGGCGTCGGGCTGATCACCGCGCTCGCCTTCCGTGCCACGATCGATCAGCCGGATCGCTTCCGGAGGGTGCGCATCTGGGCTTGACCCCGGCACGTCATCAATCCGGTGAAACCGACATTCAGGGCAAGGTCTGCCGATGCGGCGACGAACTCGCCCGCACGGCCCTCTATGAGGCGGCGCATTCGCTGCTTGTGCTCAGCAAGAAATGGTCGAGGGGCATGGGGCATGAATGTCGCCAGCAAGGCGATCTCGTTGGCAGGCTAGATCCTGGATAGATTCTCCCAACGTCGCTCAACAGATTGAAAAGCCTCGCCCTCCTGACCCCATCATGCGGCGGCCCGGCGCCGACCGCGAAGAGAAGCGAGTGACCCACGGGGCGACATCGTCCGGAAAAGACAGGAAAAGCTTGACCTCACCGACCCCAGTCAGAGAAGCCTACTATAGGTGATCTGTTTCAGGCGGCGCCTCAATCACGGCATAGAAGACGCGGGCCGCGATTTGCCGGATCTGCTCCGTAGAGTACTGCCGGCGCGCCGCCTGTCGGCGTTCAACGCGAGCAGTTCGAGGACAGGAGCCGGGTCGCGCATCCGCCGCGCCTGGCGACGCCTAGAGTGCCATTCAGTTTTTATTTCATTGTAGACACTCCAGCTGAAATGACGCTGTTGACCCTGCCGCTCTGAGCGCAGCACCCGTGGCAGGGAGCGCTTCCATCGTTCACTTCGCGGCAAAGGCTGATGGCGCCTCAGGAAGTGATGAGGGCAGCGCAAGCCTAAAACGTTTGCCTCGCGACTTCGGTCCTCGGCCCTTGACTAGTTGGCGGCGATGTACAGGGATTTCCCGAGAGCCTACGTTGACCGTGCAAAGGCCTGCAACTGCTGAGGGAGAGGAGGGACGCTTGGACGAACACGATCCCAAGGAAGAGCTGATCGAGACGATTTTTCGCAACGGTACAATCACCGTCGTCGGCATTCTGCTCGCCTTTTCGCTCGGCTTCGTCACGCATTGGGCGGCGAACCCCGTGCCATGGCGGCTCTACGACCTGTTCGCCGTTGTGCCGATCCTGGTCGGCATCACGTTGCAGTTGCGGGCGCTGTCCCTGCTACTCGACATGAGTTCGTTGCGCCGACCCATCTACGAACGCGCCAACCGCATCTTCATGGCCGGCCTTATCCTGACCGCGTGCGGCGTCGGGCTGGCCATCCTGCTCGATGTCTTCGCAATGTGGATGAAGGGCACGCTGCCCGGCGCTTGACGGCCTGTCCCTGCGCTTTGGAGCTGCCGCAATCGGCCGACGCGACGCGTCAGATCCGAGGGTTCCTAGTGCTTTCCCCCAAGCAGCGTCAGCCTTCTTCCCGAAGAACGCTTTCTCTAGATTGCATTAGCGGATGTTAGAGCGTGTCGGCTTGCCGGAAATTACGTCTCGGTGGCATAACCCGCATAGCTTTTAGGGTGTTGCCAGGAAGATCGATTCGCGGGCGTGGATGGATAAATGCATTGCGTCAGGAAGAGGCTCGGCAGGTTGCGTGCGCGCATTGCCGAACTGGAGCGCGATCTCGTGGCGTTTACACCTCAGGGGCGCCACGGCGTTTCGAAGCCGGACATGAACTTCGCAATGCGAAGTGCCGCCTGAAGCGTCTCGAGGAATGCATCGCTGAAATACCGGAGAAATGTGGCCGTTAGCGCAAGCTTCGCCGCTCTCAATCTTTGCCACGCGGTCGGCTGGTCGGCGGGGAACAGATGCCCATCGTGCGGGTACTCTGTCCGGCAGAGACGCAAGGTTCTGCACTGTCCGTTCATGAAGACTTCGTGCTGGTCTCCACAAGAGAAGTATTCTGGTGCAGAACCGATTAGCTATCGGAAAAGGCGACATCGACGTGCAAATCGGGCGCCGCAGTGAGGCGTCCCCCCAATGTCGGATTTCCGACAGGATCGTAAATCCGCCAACCCATTGTTTAATAAAATTTCCTTCTCTGGCACGGCCCATGCATGGGACTCTGCGAACGCATCAGCGAGACGTCGTCCATGATCATGCGCACCGAAAATGCCGTCGCCGCAGTGAAAACCGCGCTCTCGCCTGCCATCAAGCCGCCGAAAGGCCGGCGCGTCATGGTCGAGACAGGCGATTGCGCCGGCTTCAAACACCTTAGTGGGCCTGGAAAGCTCCTCGCGTGACGGCGAGGGGGGCATCCAGACGGGCGGAAAGGACAAACGTCGTTGCCCCACGTCGCCGGCATGACCCGTCGATTGTCACCGCGCTGGAATGCGCGGGTCTACATGCGAAGACCCGAGCGCGCAGGACAAATTCTCGCAAGCCCGGTCGGGACTGGGGCTCGAAGTCCGTGAGCGGAGGCTAATGGCTATGGCCGATATTCGCCGCGAACAAGCCGCCTAGTGGGAAGACGCTATAGGAGGAAGCAGGTGGAGTCATCTTGCGTTGGGATCGGTGCTGGCCCGTCCAATTTGAGCCTTGCGTGTCAGATACACGAGCAAGTTGGGAAAGGGGCAGTGTTCCTGGATCGGCAGGTCGACTTCCGCTGGCATCCAGGCATCGCATTCGATTCCTCGGAGCTGCAGGTCAGCCACTTCAAGGACCTGGTCACTCTAGTGAATCCGCGATCAGCCTACACTTTCGTAAACTTCCTGCACGAGAACGGGCGTCTGTATCACTTCCTGAACGCACAGTTCGAAGCCGTGCTCAGAGTGGAGTTCGAACAATACCTGAACTGGGTCTTCCACAGGAACCCACTTGTGCGCGGCGGCGAGACAGTGCGCGAAATCCGCTTTGACGGCGAGTTTCAGGTGCGGACGGATAAGGCGGTTCTCGGCGCCAGAAACGTTGTGGTCGGCATTGGCAAGCAGGCGCAAATTCCGCCTCAATTTCAGGGCTGGATCGGACGCAACCTGTTCCACTCATCTGTTTTACTGCACATCCACCCTGAGGTGCGGAGAAAGCATGTCTGCGTTGTCGGCGGAGGCCAGTCGGGAGCCGAGGTGATGTTGCACCTTGTCGGCCTGCCGAACGAACGGCGGCCTGCCTCGATCACTTGGGTCTCGCAGCGCGAAAACTATCTGCCTCTGGACAACAGCCCGTTCACAAACGAGTTGTTCATGCCCTGCTTTTCGGATCGCTTCGCGGCGATGAGCGAGTCGCAGCGTAAGCTGCTCCTGCGGCGTTTCGTGCTTGCTTCGGACGGCATTTCGGAAAGCACGTTGCGCGCGATCTATCAGGCGCTGTACCGCCATGCATTTTTCGAGCCATACCGATGCGACATCACACTGCGGCCGGGCTGCACCGTCTCGCACTGCATCAACGCCGGACCGGGTCACAGGCTGACCCTGCAGCATGGCATGGACGAGGTCGGAGAAGTCACGGCTGACATCGTCATCCTGGCCACCGGTTACGAGAACGCGGTCCCAAGCTTGTTGGAACCGATCATGGGCCGCTTGGAGCAGATCGACAATGAATTAGCTATTCGCGAGGATTTTTCGGTGAGCTGGGACGGACCGTGTGACAGACGCATCTTCGTACAAAATGCGAGCCTCGGGCAGCGCGGCCTGGCCGATCCGAACCTAAGCTTGCTGGCCTGGCGCGCGCGTCGCATCCTCGATAGCCTACTTGGGCGCGCGCCATGCGCGAACCCCGAGTATCCTGGCTTCATCACTCATACCTCGATCGAGAGCTGGCCCGACCACGCAGCCGAAGAAATGGGCAGTGGAATATGACTCGTATGCTTTTGATCATCGGCGGTGGCATCCTAGGAATGATGCCCGCCTGCGCTGCGGCGAACCCCGGAGGCTTCTCCGATATCATCGTGACCGACCAAGCCCTTCGACCAAGCGGCGCATCGCATCACTCTGGGGGCGTGCATTCCCCCTACGGTTGCCAAGGCCGTACCAAGTCGCTCACTCGAAAGACCGGCGTGGTCTTGGCGGCCATGGCTGGGTCGGCAGGTAGCGGATGGTGCCGGCCTTTGGCGATGCGTGTCGTGGTTGAACGGGGTGAAGTGATTGATCCGGCCCAGTTTGCGGAACCCCTAGACCCGGCTGAGCCTGACATAGGCAGTCTCGCGCCGAGCTTCTGCGGACAATATCCGCCGGAGCGGAACGCACTTAGCATCGCCTCCCTCATCACGTGAGTCCGTCTCTGTGGACCCGCAACTTGATCAGCGCCCGACCGCCCTAATTGGCATGTCCAACCAAACCAGTGTTTCCAACAGGAGGCTTTTCGCATGTTGACTGATGCACAAAGAGAAAAGTGGCAGAAGGACGGATACGTCAGGCTCGAAAGATTCTTCGATCCAGCGGCTCAGGAAGATATCTCTACCTTTGTCGAAGATATGTCACGCTGGGCCGTCAGCGATGATAAATGGCTCATGTGGTTCGAGAAGACAACGGACAATCGAAAGATCACCTCCAAGATGGAGAATTTTCTCGACTTCCATGATCCATTGCGTCGTTTGCTCTTAGAAGATCAGCGCATAAAGTCAGCGGTCGAGGAGTTGCTTGGCGAAGATTCGCGCAGGCTCAAGGAGTTGCTGATTTTCCACTACCCCGACAGCGGCGGCTATCTCCCGCATCAGGACATTTATCACATTCCACACAAACTCCCGGATCGGATGGTCCATGCGGTGGTTGCCATAGGCATCGACGACTCCGACGAGGAAAACGGCGGGCTTTTCTTCAGCCCCGGCAACCACAAGAAGGGGGTGTTTCCCATGGATGCCGGTGGGGTGATCGACCCTCAAGTTGCCGAAAAGTTCTCCTGGGAACCCGTAGTATGGAAGTCTGGCGACATCTTCATCTTCGACGATTACGCACCGCACTACTCACGACCGAACAAAAGCAATCGTTCTCGGCGGACACTCTACTTGGTGTTCCAGCGTGCTTCAACCGGCGGGCCGACCCGCGCTGAATATAACGTGCTTAAGCGCGCCCTTAACCCGCCCGAGGGCAAAGTGGCCGATCTCGACAATCTCAAGCCCCCAAATGGCATCTTCTATCGCGATTGAGCTCACGCAGCCAGGCGGAGGCATGCACACGAAACTGATCGACCGCTCAAAATGCGCGGACGGTATGGACGTCTGATTTGCGGGCTCGCGGAGCATCGACCGCAGCCCGTTACGACGCTTTGGCACGTGGATTGCGGAGGTGGTCGCGGGCGGTCTTCTGTGCGCCTACAGCCCGACTAGTGCCCCCCTTGGTTGCCCGCTTGCCGGTCCAGAGCTGCACTATCCTGGCCGGGCCGCCAACGGGTCGGGCTGCCGTTTCTCTCCACGAATTGCACGGGAGGCTGTTGCGTTGGCAGCCGAAGGTCCCACTGCTTCAACAGCTTAGGTTGGTTGTCATGCGCAAATACACGTTTTCTCGAACGGAACTGTCGCGGGCGTTTGGTATCGACACGGCCACGCTTGGAACGGGCAGCGCTCGCACGGGGTTTTCATTCGGAAAGGTTGGACCCGGGGTCACATCCGAGCCCCATCGGCACGACGAAATCGAGGCGTTCGTGATCCTGTCAGGATCGGGCAATGTCACCACCGACCGGGGGGAAATCTCGGTCGAGGCCGGCGACGTCGTTCTGTTCCACCCTTTTGAAGCGCATGTGCTGCGCAATGACGGAAACAAAGACCTAGATTTCGTCGCTGTCTACTGGCGAGACGGCGAGGCCGCCCTTGATGCCGCTGCAAAGACCACGGCTCCACGCGGCCCAATCTTCGTCTTCTCCACGCCGCCAACGCCAAATGGCGATCTGCATCTGGGGCATCTTTCTGGCCCCTATTTCGGCGCTGACGTCTATACTCGTTTCCTGCGCATGAAAGGAGTCGAGGCCTATCACCTGACCGGAAGCGACGATTACCAGAGCTACGTCGCGACACGCGCCGCTACCGATCAATGGACGCCTGCAAACGTGGCGCGCTACTACTCCGACGAGATTCGCGCCACGCTTGCACTTTTCGATTGTGACGTCCACAGCTTCCAAGCCACAATGGGCGATGACGGTTACCGCGAATTTCAAGCCGCGTGTTTCCGGAGTCTTCTGAGCAGCGCGGCGGTAGATTTGCGCCAGAGCCCTGCGCTTTTTGATGCTGTGACAGGCCACTATCTTTACGAGCCGGATGTTGGCGGCCTCTGCCCCGATTGCGGCGGCTCCGCCGCTGGCAACATCTGCGAGGAATGCGGTGCCCCAAACCTTTGCCACGACTTAGGTGCAGCGCGGTCACGGAAGTCTGCCGAGGCGCCGGTGGTCGGCTCCCTCCGCCGTCCGGAACTTGCCATGGACCAATCCTACGACAATATCGACCGGCATCTAAGGGCGTCGGGCGTCCCGCTACGGATCTTGGATCTCTTCGCGCGCCTGCGCCAACGCGGCGACTTCTCAGTGCCCATTACCCACCCCTCGGACTGGGGCTTGCCGGCCGAGGGGTTCCCGGGGCAAGTGATCTGGGTGTGGCCGGAGATGGCATTCGGTTTTCTCTACAACATCCAGGCGCTCGGCCGCTCGATGGGTCGCGACTGGAAGGCGAAGATGCCCGGCAACGACTGGCAGATTGTCCATTTCTTCGGCTTCGACAATTCGTTCTACCACGCGCTACTCTACCCCGCTCTTTACGCCGAGGTCTTCTCCCACTGGACGCCACGCATCCGCTATCACGTCAACGAGTTCTACCTGCTCAACGGCAAGAAATTCTCAACCAGCTGCCGCCATGCGGTCTGGGGCAAGGAGGTTCTGAGCCCAAAGACAGTCGACGTCGTGCGCCTTCATTTGGGCCTGACACGCCCGGAAGGTGAGCGGACGGATTTCACGCTGGACGCACTGCGCCGCACCGAGAACGAGGTGTTCCAAAGCATCTGGCTGAACTGGCTTGAGGCGTTGAACCAGGAAATCAAGCACGATTTTGCCGGCCGTGTACCCGATGCCGGCGACTGGAGCCCGGTCGACCGCGCCTTCTTTGCTCGCATAGAGATCTATCGCGCTGCGATGGAGCGCGCCTATTCGGACGAAGGCTTCTCGGTTCGGCGCGCGGCCACTCAGGTCTGCGAATTCGTGCAAGATTGCGTGATCTACCGCGGGGCGCGAGACTTTGCGGCGGCGCGACGTTTCTATCCTGCCCGCAATCGGACTTCGCTAGCCCTTCAGACGACGGCCGCTGCGATCCTGGCACCGACACTCGCTCCGCTGATGCCCCGCTTCGCCAAAACGCTGGCGCGAGGCATCGATGGCGCCTCAACCGAAACATGGCCCCGGTCCGTCCAGCGCCTTGCGCCCGGGACGCGCTTTGATCTCGGACCCGTGTTGGTGTTCTACGCCAAATCCGGCAATCCTCATCTCGATGACGAGGAAACACTATGAGCCGAAAGGTGCACCAGTGAGCTGTCCCCATCTCGACCAGATCTGCGCGGCAATCAAAGCCGACGACGCCAAATATCTTGACTCGCTGTCACTGGCGAGGGAAGCCGCTCTGAAACGGTAGAGACTAGATTAGCGGACCTGAACCAACGCGTCGTCAAACAACCCTGGCCCGCGCCTTCGAGGACCGCTCGGCCGATCGCTTCCCAGCCCTTGCTGTTCGTGCCGAAAATGCCGTGTGGGCTCGACTGGGCTGACCAACCTCTTCGGCATCGGGATTTCCGTCCTCCAGCCGGTCAAGGCTGTAATGCGGTTCGACCCGCTTGGTCAAGCTGGCGCGCCCTGGACCGTGCGCCGATCACCAATGTGGATGCGAATGCCGCGTGATGGTACCTTCGATTCTGTCCGAGCGTGTACCGGCGCGGCAGTCAGCCGAAGAACAGCTGAGCTACTGAATGGAATGTAGCAGGTCCAAATTCTGCCCCTGAAGCCGGATATTGCCCAATCAGCGTTGACGATGGCTTGGTGCACAAGCTTCCAACCAGACCCGCGCAACGACAGCCCGTCGCCTGAGGGTAGTCGGCGAGGGCCACCAAATCGCAAGCGTATCCTCCGTCGCATGCGCGCCGTCTTCGCCGAAAATGCAGACGCTTGTCTCGTCGAGAGATACATCCAGCTATTTTAGGGCGCTCCTCAGGATTCGGTGCTTGCTCGGGTGCGGACCGCCCCTCAGTTCCCAATCGAGGAGCGATTCTACAATTCACATGTTTGGAGATCGCTCGCTAGGTAACCCGTCTGTGAACCCTGCAAGCCGATGCTTCAGATGCCGCCCATGCAGAGGTATTTCATTTCGAGGTAGTCCTCGAGGCCATGGCGGGATCCCTCACGACCGATGCCGGACTGTTTTATCCCACCGAACGGCGCCGTTTCCGAAGACATCCGGCCGGTATTTACCCCGACCATTCCATATTCCAAGGCCTCGGCGACACGCCAGACACGCTTCAGGTTCGACGCATAAAAATAGGCCGCGAGGCCGTAGATCGTTTCATTGGCATCACGGACGACCTGATCCGCATCTTTGAAGCGAATAATCGGTGCGAGCGGCCCGAATGTCTCTTCTCGCGCGACGGTCATCTCGCTGGTGACACCGGTCAGGACCGTTGGTTGGAAAAGCGTGCCATTCGTGCCGAGGCGTTTGCCCCCGCATCGAATTGTGCCCCTTTAGTTGCGGCATCGGCAATATGGGATTCAATCTTGGCCAAAGCCTGCTTGTCGATGAGGGGTCCGATGTCCACTCCGGGCGCGAAACCGTCACCAACTTGAAGTTGGCGAGCCCGTTCCACGAATTTCTCGACGAACTCATCGTGAACGCGCGACTGGACGTCAAGGCGGTTCGCTGAAACGCAGGTCTGGCCGGCATTGCGGTACTTCGCCTGGATCGCACCGTCAACTGCGGCATCGATATCCGCATCATCGAACACGATGAAAGGTGCATTGCCGCCGAGCTCTAGGCTGACTTTTTTGATCTGGTCCGAGCACTGGCGCATGAGTAGGCGCCCGATCTCCGTAGACCCGGTGAAGCTGATCTTGCGGACCTTGGGATTTGTGCAAAGTTCGCGGCCGACCGCGTCACCTTCGGATGCATAGATCAGGTTGACGACGCCTTCGGGAAAGCCTGCCTGATGGGCGAGGATTGCTCCAGCCACGAGCGGGTCTGTTCAGCGGGCTTGAGGACGATCGTGCAGCCCGCTGCCAAGGCTGGCGAGATTTTGCGCGCCACCATCGAGGCTGGGAAATTCCATGGCGTTATCGTGCCGACGACCCCGATGGGCTGCTTGATCAGCAACATTCGGCGGTCCGTCGATGGTGCGGAGATCGTCTCGCCATAGACGCGATTTGCCTCCTCGGCGTACATTGCAGATACGCCGCAGCATGTGATAGCTCCGATTTGGCCTCTGCAAGCGGCTTGCCCATCTCCGCGGTGAGAATTGCAGCGAGATCGTCGGCGTGGTCGATGATCAACTGATACCATCGCCATAGAACGTCGCTGCGCTCACGGGCGGTAAACCCTGCCCATCCAGGCTGCGCGACATAGGCCTTGTCGATCGCAGCGCATGTCTCTTCGACACCCATGTCGGGTAGTTCTGCCAGCACTTCGCCGGTCGACGGGTTGAGAACCTCGAATGTCCGCTCGCTAATCCGCGTGCCAAGTGTCGGCAGGCGATCAATGGGTCGAAACAGGTCAGGGGATCTCAGGTGACGGGTCATCGGCAGGCACAGGGGCAATACCGGATTCCTCCTCAACGCAGCAGGGGTATATGGCAAGTGCGGTGTCTATTCCGGATGCCCAGTTCCTTATAGGGCCTCGGCCAGACAGCTAGCAGACCACGGTACCCAAGTGGAAAGGAGAATACCCTGAAATCGCTAGAGGATGCCTCGCGATTCTACTAGTCGGGCTCGGCCGGTCAGGTTGCGCGGGGGCAGGACCGGCCCGCGCGCAACCTTGCCATAGGTCTTCGCGGCCAGCGCCTTCACCGTCTCAGGCTCTGCGCCGCCGGCCACCACCAGCACGGCGTTGTTCGGTCGGCAGTATTTGTTGTAGACGTGAATGCGTCGGTGCCGTTCAGCTTGTCCATCTCCTGCATCCAGCCGTTGACCGGAATGGGTAGGGCTGATCGGCCGCAACTTCGCGTTGACCTCCTCGTCCAGCAGACCTGCGGGTTCGTCTCTCTGCGCCAACGGCGCTCCTCCAGGATCACGTTTCGCTCGGTCTTGATATCGTCGTTGAGGATGAGGTTGAACATGCGATCGGCCTCGAAGCCAATCATGTCGCCCAAAGCTAGTCATAGCGGTGGGAGCATTATTGTAGCCGCCGCTGACTGAGACGGCTCGGTCGAACTCGCTGCCGGCGCGGTTGGTGGTCGCCTTGAAGATCAGACGCTCAAGGAAATGGGCAAGTCCGGATTTGCCGGGTGGCTCGTCGGCGCTGCTGACCTTGTACCAGACCATGTGAGTGACGACTGGCGCGCGGTGATCGCGGATGTCGACCCTTCCATGCCATAGTCAAGCAGGAAATCCGCGATCTTGCCGCCGTCGGTGGCGGCCTGAGCCGGAGCGGTCGTCATGAGGGCCAGGGCGGTGGCAGTGAACGCCTTGCGCAGCCAGGGGGGAGCGATCGATGGCTCCGGTTAGAAAGGCAAGGTTCGAGGCTAAGTGATTTGTTCCTCATTTTGATGGGCGCGTTGCGTCTTCGCCTCCCCGTGGGGAGGATCGGCGGGCAGCGCCGAGCCAGACCAACATGCGGCCAGGCCTCACTCGAGCCTCATCTTCGGATGGACCCAGGAGACCTGCGGCGGTCTTCTTGGCGAGGTCGTCATTGGAGGGATTTTCCTTGTCCGCGACGTCTTGCGACGACCAAGCATGCACCGTGCCAGATCAGAAAACCATTCGAGGCATGTGGACAAGTCGGGTCTGACATGTTGCGCATCCGACATTATGGGCCATCGAACAGGGCTGAAGGCGACGCGAGCACGGCTGAGAGTATCTTCTTCCTTCGGAAGACGATGAGGCGCGCTGCCGGGGACGGGTACATGATGCGCTTCGAAGGCCGCTGCACTGACGGACACAATTGAGATGTTGTCGCTCCAGCGCTCGCCGTGGGGGCATGCAGGCACATTTGTCGCTGCAGGACAGCAGCACGGAAGCTGTCCGCGCTTGCCGTCGTCCCTGGGCACCAAACAGCAGAATTTAGCGGTCGCGATTGATTTCATGTGCGTAAAATACCGCCTGGTGCGCTCGGCTGCAAATGCATGCCTGGCGGAGTGGTCGCTTAGTCAAGGGCATCGGGTGAGTAACAGCCTGACCTTGCTCAATCTGATGCGCGCTAGCCGCCTCGCCGGATTGTGGAACTGCTCGCGGGTAGCTTCTACCACAAACAGCAGGGTCATGAAATCAAGTAGGAACTCGTCAATCGCTTGGGAGATTGTTTCTGACTTGCCCTTGAACTGGTCCAGCAAAACGCGCGCGCTATCGATCGCTTCCACGCTGGTGGCATCAATCAACCGCTCGACCCTCTTGAAACAATCCAAATCGAAACTCCTTCATGCGCTTGCCAAGCCGTTATGCACGAAGGCAGTTCCGTGAACTACCGGCCTTTGACCTGCGGCACGAGCAGCGGTCGGCCTTACGTCCCGCGCCTCCAAACACGAGCCATCGACGTGGCGCTGAGGAGCGTTGGAAGAAATTGAGCGCTTCCGGCCACGCTCGAGCGGTAGTGTAGGACAGTGCTTGCTGGCGGCTACGCCCACAATGGAGTGCGCCAGCTGATCGGGGCTTAACAATTTTTCGCTTTTTGCTGCGCCCAACTCTCGGCTATGACTCGGACAGGCCTAATGGCCTGCCCACGTTGCATTGTAAAAGAAGGAACAAGTATATGCCGACTGGAACGGTAAAGTGGTTCAACAGCACCAAGGGGTTTGGATTTATCCAGCCCGACAATGGCGGTCCGGATGTTTTCGTCCACATTTCCGCTGTCGAACGCGCGGGCCTCTCGACCCTCGCTGACGGCCAGAAGATCAACTATGAGATCGAGCAGGATCGCCGCACTGGCAAGTCCTCCGCTGGCAGCCTCAGCAAAGCTGGTTGAAATTTTCTCCTGCGTCCTGGCAAGGGTAGGCACGTAGGTCCTCACGGCCGCTCGATGGGAGCGAGCAAAAACTGAGGACAGCAGATTGCTGCGGCGTCGCGAATTCCTCATGAAACAAAGTTGTTTGAAAGGAAGGCGGGGTTGGCCCCGCCTTTTTATATGACGCGCAGATTAAGCCGCTCCAGAACGAATCTCGATTGCCGAAATCAAGCCGCGACCTTCTTGCGGGTTCGCTTCGTCGGCGCAGGCTCCGGCGCTTCCGGCGCCTTCGGTTTGCGGCCGAGCCCCATCGTCTTGGCCAATGACGAGCGCGCCGCGGCGTAGTTCGGCGCGACCATGGGATAATCCGCGGGCAGGCCCCATTTGGCCCGATATCCATCCGGCGTCAGCCCATAGTGGGTCGACAGATGGCGCTTTAGCGATTTGAATTTCTTCCCGTCCTCAAGGGAGACGATGTAGTCCGGTGTCACCGATTTCCTGATCGGGACTGCAGGCGTAAGGGCAACCGGCTCTTCTGCAGAGACACCTCCGGCCGTCGCTCTCAGAGCCGCATGCACTTGGCCGATGAGGGCAGGGAGATCCCCCACCGGGATCGGATTGTTGGAGACATAGGCCGACACGACATCGGCGGCAAGCTCAATGAGGGCGTCGACGTTTTTTTCGGCTTCTTCTGTCATGAAACTCTCCAGGCGGTGAAACATAGTCAGCGAAGCGTCGCTTCATAGGGCCGGTTGCCGCCGAAAGCAACAATGCTCGACAGCGTTATTGCCAATGCTCGTCCAGAAGCGACATCGATGCGCCATATTTCCCGTCGTGACCGCTGAGCCACTCGTTGTTGGCGACCCTGCCGAGGTGCGTGGCGCGTCCCGGCTGTAACTTTGCGCCGAAGTTGCTAGTAGTCGAGGCTAAGCGCGCTATTTTTGTATCGCTTTACTTGTTTGGACTGTGAAATCGAGGGATCGTGATCACTTGCTGGTGGCATCAGGGACGATGGACGTTCATTGGCCATGGCCAAATGTAAGTTCATCGCCCGGTGAGCCGCTCTTCCAAGGGGCTGGGAACCGCCGCTGGTAACCAAGGACATCAATGTATTTCGAGGCGTTTCTTAGCCGGTCCTCGAGAGACGGCAATCGCTGCGGACGACACCTGTTCCACGATATCGAACAGCGCGGCGACACAGGCAGCTTCTCGAATCTGGAGCGGCTTCTCGCAAGCTGGCGCCGCGCCGAGAGGCCGGGCAAGGACAGTGCGTCTCCTGCTTCAATCATACGCGTCAATCAGCCAGCGACGCTGTCCCATACGGAATCCCGCGACCGGCCGTGTGATCTCGCCGGTAGTCGCCCCGGCCCTCTGCACGAAGCCTCGGGATGTGCTGACGATCAACCAGGCCACAAAGGTCGACGTCCTGAAGCAGGGATCACATGAGTTTGCCACTATGCGCAGGCTTGCCATGCGTTTCCGCGGCATTTTGCGGGCCTGTGAATTGGCCGAGCTCGACACTTCGATCGACGTGGCGTCAACTCCGGGTTCGTCGCCACCACGCGTTCCGGTCTGGTCCTACGCCGTGACGCTGACGCCGTTCGCGATGCCATTGAACTACCGTGGAGCAACGGCCAGGCGGAAGGGCTGATCAACCGCCTGAAGACGATCAAACGTACCATGTAGGCAGAGCGGGCTGCGAACTCCTTAGGGCACGCATGCTGCCACTCAGCCGGCCTGATAACCGCACAAAGCGAGGAAGAACCTAGTCAAGTGCAAAGCGACAATTGCCTCGACAGCGGGTCCCGGAAGGTTTATGTTGGCCAATGTTACCGCAATCCGGAATGGCGATTGAGTACCTTCACGAGTGAAGGGAGTGAAACTTCTTTGTCGGCCAAATTGTTGACGGAACGCCCGGCGCCCATTGTTGCTACATGTCTAGATTCTTGGGGCGTTTTGGATGATGCAATCCACCATCTCACTCCAAAGGGCAGTGGAATCTGGAACAATGTCGCTTTTGTTCGCACGACATCCTTCGTGCCCGATTGGCATATCGTCTTTAACTCTGCTTCTCTTTTTGGGCTCCCTGTTGATATCGAGGCGAGCCCAAACAGGACAATTTTTGCAATCGGCGAACCGCCGACGAAAGCTCATCGCGCGTTTCATGAAGGGCAGGGGAAAAATACTATCGTCCTGACGTGTGACGCAGAGCTGGCTGCTCGGCAGAATGCAGCGCGCCGATTCGTTTTGTCTCCACCTATCACTCGGTCTTGGTCTGTAAACAAGACATATGACCAACTTCTGGTCAGCGAAGTCGTGGATAAGCCGCTTCGGCTCTCATGGATTACCAGTGACATCGCCCTGCTTAAAGGACATCGATATCGGCTGGCGTTTCTGGAACGGCTGAGAAAGGAGCTCGATTTTGACCTGTTCGGCCGAGGTTTTCGGCTGATTGGAGATAAATGGAACGCACTCGCACCTTACCGTTACAGTATAGCGTTCGAGAATTCTCGTGCTGATTACTATTTTACAGAGAAGCTTATGGACTGCTTCGTTGCTGAAACAATGCCGATCTATTACGGCAGCCCGGCAATCACGAGGTTCTTCCCGTCGGACTCTATGGTTCTGATTGACCCAGAGGACAAGAACGTAATCCCAAAAATTCAAGAAATCATCGACTCGGACCTCTGGAAGGAACGTCGCGGCGCAATAAGAGAGGCGAAGCGGTTGGTCCTCGAGAAATACAATACGTTTGCTTATCTCGCGGGCTTCATCGAAAGCGTTCAGGATAAACCTTTACCGCCGGAAATTATACACATCGATTCGCCTGAGGTCGATTTTGGAATAGACGAATGAAGTACTCCAACGCTCGCTTCGCGTGCCCGGCGGTCGGTGGTCTGGCGAGATCGGTACGGAACGCTCGGCGGAGAATGCCTGCTGCGCAGACGGGCCGGCACGGGCGCACCGCTGATCAGACGAACTGCGGAAGGCCAGGAACGGAATTGAGGACCTCGTCCACGAGTTCGTCGCCGGCATGTTCCTTGGCGCAGGCGATCGTCTCGTTGGCGAGGCCGGCGATATTTGCCATGCTGAGACCCTCACTCATTAATTGCTGGCCGAGCCCCATAAGGCCGCCACCCTCTGGGTCGTCGCCATGATATTTCGCTACTAATTCCGAAGCTCCCGGAATGGCCTCGATCATGCGCGCAACGGGACCGTCGGCCGCGTGGCTTTGCAGGAAACCCAGCATTAACCCAACGCCCTTCTCTGCGAGAGCCGGGCCAATGCCGGCACCAGTGGCGATGCGCGGTAAGAATTCTTCCATGCAGGGTCTCTCTCTCTCTCTCTCTCTTTAATGAGGTTTACACGGGGCCCGTCCGGCGCCCAGCGCCCTTGGCCGAACCACAATTGAACTCCACAAAAATAGGCCGGCGGAAGTGCTATTGCGCGTAAAACCGCCTCTGTCAACGCAAGCTGCGTCGGATGTGCGTGTTTCGCAAACCGAAGATCATTCCAATTCACTTCATTACGCATTGGCAACCGCACAGTTTGGGGTGGCTCGCTTATGGGCCACTGCCCCGCGTCCGTCATATGACGACGACAACGTGGTCATCGCCTAGGATCTGTGGATCGAGGTGTGAGGCAGTTACAGCCGGTGGACCTGCTCAAGCGCCGCGCCGGCACAAGGGCTAGATTGGCGATACTGCGCGTATTGGCCATGTCTTTCCTCGCGTGATGGGATGTTCGTAGAAGCGGAACTATATGCCGGTGTGACGATCGACAAGGCGGACCGGCTATTCCGATAGGACATCCATACTGTCGCATAGACCGTCGCTGCTTAGGTATTGAAACTGCCATCGCTGGTGACATCACAATGTGCAGTCGGCGGGTGTCGATAAGGTCGATTCACGCAATCAGCCGGTCAGGAGGAACGAATGAACCCTGAGGTTTCAGAAGCTCACTTTTCGCAAGGCGTGCAGCGCACATCGTGCAAGAGATTGCCAGTCTTGCGGGTGCTCTCGACTTTCTCAACCATGGCGGGAAGATCGCAGTGACCGAATCTACGAAGCCGCCGCCAGGGCGTGCTTTGATGCATACAAACGGTTGTCGAGCAGGGATACTCCTCCTCCCTGAAGTCCAATCGAGAAGAGCGATCACTTCCAAGAGGGTCCCAGCTCAGCCGCGAAAACAGGTGCCAGACCCCGATCCTCTCCCTCAACTGATCTAGCTCAGGGCGTTCATGAGCCGCAGATCGCATAGTGGCTGCGTGCACGACGCAGGAAGACCATTTATGAAAATCCTATTCAGAACGATGGCTGTCACCTTGCTGGCACCCACCGCCTTTGCTGCGGATTCGATCCCCACCGACCTCAGAGATACGGCATTGGCCACCTTCAGGGCTTTGCCATCCACCACGCCGACAGTCGCCAACAACCCGAACACCCCGGAAAAGATCGCTCTCGGCAAGGCACTGTTCTTCGATCCACGCGTCTCGGCGTCAGGCGTCTTGTCGTGCAACTCGTGCCACAACCTGGCCACGGGCGGCGACGACAATCACGAAACCTCGATCGGCCATGGTTGGCAGAAGGGACAGCGCAACGCGCCGACTGTACTGAACGCTGTCTTCAACATCGCTCAGTTCTGGGATGGTCGTGCCGCAGACCTGAAGGCTCAGGCGAAGGGACCGGTCCAAGCTGGCATCGAAATGGCCAATACACCGGACCAAGTCATCGCCACGCTCAAGTCCATGCCGCAATATGTCGAGTGGTTCGATGCAGCTTTTCCGGCTGAAGCCGATCGGGTCACCTTCGACAACTTCGCCAAGGCGATCGAAGCCTTCGAGGCGACACTGGTCACACCGGCCCCGTTCGACAGCTTCCTGAATGGTGATGAGCTTGCCATGACTTCCGAACAGAAACAGGGCCTGGCGCTTTTCATGGACAAAGGCTGCTCGTCCTGCCATGCCGGCATCAACGTTGGTGGGCAAGCCTATTTCCCCTTTGGCCTCGTGGAACAGCCCAGCGCCGAGGTCCTGCCGGACAAAGACAAGGGCCGATTCGCGGTCACCAATGCAGCCGATGACTACTATGTTTTCCGCGTGGCGCCGCTGCGCAACGTTGCACTCACCGCGCCATACTTTCATTCGGGCAAGGTTTGGGATCTGAAACAGGCCGTCGCTATTATGGGGACCACCCAGCTTGGCGTAGTACTGGCGGACGAAGAAGTTGATCTGCTTGTTGCCTTCCTCAACTCGCTGACCGGAGAGGCACCCGAGGTCACCTATCCCATCTTACCCTCCGAAACGGCGACAACGCCCCGGCCTGTAACGCAGATCTCAGGAAAATAAGGGCCAACTGGCTGCGGACGTCGCAATCGAAAATGATTGCGGCTTTTACTTGGGCCACACGAATTGCCACGTCCATCTCCGAATTGGCGGGACACGCTAGAGCGGGATGAATTTAGGTTGGGCATAGCCTGCCTCTGTGAAGTAATTTCGGCATTCGGTTGACGTGACGGTGCCGAGGATTTGGCCGATGGCGTCACAGACGGTTTCGACTGTTCGCTTGGCAGCCTTGCGCAGCCAGTGCTTGAGCTTGGCGAAGAGCTTCTCGA